>JBNKSB010000035.1:0-5530 GCA_050297095.1 Pontiella sp.
CATACGACCGATGCGGCGATGGAGCAGGGACGCACGGTCTTTGCCCTGCCGGGGCGAATTGACTCCCTCGGTGCACGCGGACCGCACAAGCTGATCAAGAACGGTGCGAAGCTGGTCGAACGGATCGACGACATTTTGGAGGAATACGAGTTTTTGATTCCGCCGTCGGAACTGGAAGCGCCGGAGGCCGCCACCGCTGCGCGTCCGGATGTGCCGATGACGGAGACCGAGACACAGGTGGTTGAAGCGCTTTGGAAGGACCCGCTTGATGTCGATTCGCTCGCCCGAGAGGTCGGCCTGAAAAGCCACGAACTCAGTGGCCTTCTGTTGGGGCTCGAAATGAAGCGGGTGGTGCGCATGCTGCCGGGCCGCATCGTCGAACTCGCAGACGACCTTCGGCAGATGAAATAAACACAAAGGCACGAAGGACTCGAAGAAATGGATTTTGAACCGATATCGGAAAAGTTGGAGAGGATTGGCAAGGAGATTGTGGACTCCGCCTATCGGGTTCATAAGGAACTGGGTCCGGGTTTGCTCGAATCCGTTTATGAGGAGTGCATGATCTATGATCTGAGACGAAAGGAGCTCATGGTCGATGAGCAGGTTTTCCTGCCGATAGAATTTGATGGACAGGTGCTTTCTCAGAATAAGCTGCGAATAGATATGTTGGTCGAGGATGAAGTCGTTGTCGAAAACAAGGCAGTTGCTGAAATGATCCCTTTGTATAGCGCTCAAACGCTGACCTATCTCAAAGTCGGAAAAAAACGTCTCGGCTATCTAATCAACTATAACGTCCCTTTAATTAAGAACGGCATTAAGCGATTCGTGATCTGATCTTCGAGTCCTTGGTGCCTTGGTGTTTCAAATAGTAAGGAAGTGCAATGAGTAAGAATTTAGTGATTGTGGAGTCGCCGGCGAAGGCGAAGACGATTGGAAAATATCTGGGCAAGGACTATTCGGTGATGGCCTCGGTCGGCCATGTACGCGACCTCCCTCAGAAGAAGCTGGGCGTGGATGTTGAAAACGGGTTTGAGCCGGAATATGTCAGCACCACGCGCGGCAAGAAGGTGCTGAAGGAACTCAAGGACGAAGCCAAGAAGTGCGAAAAGGTCTTTCTTGCGCCCGACCCGGACCGCGAAGGAGAGGCGATTGCCTGGCATCTGTTTGAGGCACTGAAAAAAACCGTCCCGGAGGACAACTTCTATCGCGTCACCTACAACGAAATCACCAAGACGGCTATTCTGGCGGCGTTCGAGCAACCGGAAAAGATCGATATGGACCGCGTCAATGCGCAGCAGGCGCGCCGTATCCTCGACCGGCTAGTCGGGTTCCAGGGAAGTCCGGTGGTGCGCAAGCAGATTCGCGGTGCACAAAGCGTTGGTCGCGTACAGACGGTGGCCCTGCGTCTCGTCGTGGAACGCGAGCAGGAGATCGAAAACTTTAAGCCGGAAACCTATTTTGCCGTCGGCGCCGAAGTCCGTAAGCAGGAAGCTCCGTTGGATCCCTTTACCGTCAAGTTGGCCCGCATCAACGGCGAGCCGGTGGGAATCAAGGACCGCAAACTGCTACCCGGTGCGGTGAAAACGAAGGAGCAGCTCGAAGCAATGCAGCGGGAGCTCGAAAGCAGCGCGCTTAATGTCAGCGATGTCATCACCAAGGAAATCACCCGCCGAGCGCGCCCGCCATTCATCACCAGCACGTTGCAGCAGTCGGCGTCCGGTTCGCTCGGTTTTGCGCCGGCCCGCACAATGGGTATTGCGCAGAAACTCTACGAGGCCGGTTTGATTACCTACATGCGTACCGACTCGTTCAATCTGGCGCAGTCGGCACTCGAGGAGTCGCGCGAATTTATTGGATCAACCTATGGCGCGGAATATCTCCCCGAGAAGCCGAATTATTACAAGAGCAAGGGCGCGGCACAGGAGGCCCACGAAGCCATCCGGCCCACCGATGTGAATGTGCAACCCGGCAGGGAAGGCGTGAAACTCGAAGCCGCCGAGCAAAAACTCTATCGTCTGATTTGGGAACGCTTTGTGGCCTGTCAGATGGTGCCCGCCAAAATCGCACGCCGCACGGTGGAGATCGAGGCCGGCTCCGATAACACCTATCTGTTCCGGGCGACCGCTTCCGAGATCGCCTTTCCCGGTTACATGAAAGCGAGCGGGATCGAGGCCGCCGCCGAGAAGTCTAAAAACGGTGAAGGCGATGATTCCGAAACCGAGGCTCTGCCGCCGTTGGCGCAAGGCGAAAATCTGGATGTGCTGAATTGGCTGGCCGAACAAAAGGAAACCAAGCCCGTGGCTCGTTATACCGAGGCCTCGCTGATCCGCGCACTGGAGGAAAACGGGGTGGGGCGCCCGAGTACCTATGCCGCGATCATGTCCAAGCTCGACGAGCGTGAATATGTCGTGAAGGAAAAACGTTCGCTCATCCCGACCGACCTCGGAAAGGAGCTGGTGGAGCTGGTGCTGAAGACGGAAGCAAAACTCAAATCCAGCAACAAGGTCGATCTGTTCGAAGCGCGCTTCACCGCCGACATGGAAACCAAGCTCGATAACATCGAAGAGGGCAAGGTCGAGTGGACGCAGATGATGAACGAGTTTTATCCCTCGCTGCTGGAATGGATCGACCACGCCAAGGAAACCGCCGATCCGATCGTGGTGGACAAATGCTTTCAGGCGCTAGGCAACGTGACGGAGTGGGCGCCGCCGGTTAAATCGGGCCGCCGTACCTATGACGACCATAAGACCTTCGAGGACCTGAAGGAAAAGGTTGGGGAAGGGGAACTCCTTTCCAAGCGGCAGGGTGAGATGCTGCATAAAATGTGCTGCCGCTATATCAAGCAGGTGCCCGAAGCGCTGGTGAAGGAGCTGGAACTGGTCGAACCCGAAGCGGTACGCGGGGACACGCCCCGCAAGCTCGAACTGCTGGCCAACATCAAGTTCGAGGAACCGCGCAAGGTCGGCAAGCGCACCTACGACGATAAAAAGTTCTGTCAGTCGCTCAGCGATCAGATCACCATGGGCAAGCGGTTGAGCGAGCGCCAGCTGGACTATCTGGATACGTTGCTGACCAAGTATTCCGACCAGATTCCGAACTTCGATGCCATCAAGGCCGAATTCAAGCTGGGCGAAAAGAAAGAGGTCGTGGCCGACCCGTCCACCGCACCGCTGCTGGAAATGATGGCGCAGGTGAGTGAGTGGGCCGAGCCGGTGATGCGCGGCAAGCGCGAGTTCAACGACAAGACCTTCTATGATTCGCTGGCCTCGCAGTTCAAGTCCAAGGGCTCGTTGTCCGACCGGCAGGTTGCCGCACTCAAGAAAATGGCGGCGCGCTACGCCGACCAGATTCCGAACTATGCCGAGTTGCAGGACCAGTACGGCCTCTACGCCCCGCGCAAGCCGAAGGCCAAAAAGGAAGACGCTGCGGAATAGAGAAAACACCAAGGCACAAAGAACACCAAGTTAAGCCTTCGTGTTCTTCGTGCCTTCGTGGTTAACAATTTAGGTTGGCCATGAACGATCCGTGCATAGAGCATTTTGTGAAGTATCTCGAAGGCGAGAAAAACGCCTCCGAGCATACGATCAGCAACTATTTGATCGATATCCGGCAGTTTTGCGAGATCACCTGGGGCGAGGATGCACAGCCACCTTATAAATGGAATCATGCCGACCGCTTTACGGCGCGCAAATTTCTGGTCTTCTTCCAGAAACTGGAACTCGCCCCCACGACGACCGGACGAAAGCTTTCCGCCCTGCGGTCGTTCTACAAGTTCCTGTTGCGCGAGGAATATGTGGAGCAAAACCCCTTCAGCGGGTTAAACCTGCCGAAAAAGGGAAGCTATCTGCCGCAGATTCTATCCGTGAACGAAGTCGGGAAACTGCTTGATGCACCGGCGAAGTATGATGAAAGGCATGGTGGCGGAAATCCCAAGCAAAAGCTGTGGCGTGAATACATGGTGGCCCGCGACTCCGCCATTCTGGAAATGCTCTACAGTACAGGCATGCGCATCAACGAGCTGGTCAAGTTGCCGGAAGACAGTATTGATCTGCTGTCCGGCGTGGCCCGCGTGCGCGGCAAGGGCAAGAAGGAACGGCTCTGCCCTCTGGGTTCTCCGGCCATCCGCACATTAATGAAAAACCTGGAGTTGCGGGAAAACGTCTGGCTACTGGAAGGGAAGCGCGATGTCCGAAGTCCGGTATTTCTCAACAAGAACGGTGGAGCGATTACGGCACGCTCCATCGAGCGCATGATGAAAAAATATGTACTCTTCTGTGGCCTGAACGCCGAGTTGACTCCGCATAGTCTGCGCCACAGCTTTGCCACCCATCTGCTCGACGCCGGCGCCGATCTGCGCAGCGTGCAGGAACTGCTCGGCCACGCCTCGCTCTCCACCACGCAGATCTACACCCACGTCTCTGTCGAGCGCCTCAAGGAAGTCTATCAGTTGGCCCACCCGCGCGCGTGAATACCCCGTTGTAGGGCAACGAAGGGTTGAAAATTTTCGCGCCGCGGCGGGAAGGTCTTGGACCGTTCCCGCCCTACAAACAATATCATCTTGCGGATCGGGAAAAAGTCGCCGTTTCCCGCTTGCCATTCGACGGCGGATTCGTACACTACGCACTTCTTTTGGTTAACGGGGCGTGGCTCAGTCTGGTAGAGCGCTACGTTCGGGACGTAGAAGTCGCTGGTTCGAATCCAGTCGCCCCGACCATTCTTTTGCGGAACGTACCCGGCGTTCCGCTTTTTTTGCCTGGATTTGAACCAGCGTGCCTGCGAGCGAGACGTGAGCTTGCGAAAGTCCCCAACGGGGCAAGCCGCGAGGCGCAGCAATCCAGTCGCCCCGACCCTCTTTTCTTACGGCGAACTCCTGTGGGGTTCGCTTTTTTCATTTTTACGCCCATTTTTCCCAGTAAATACGGGGTTTCAACATGCTCTCTCCTAGTCTATCCAGAAACATCTGTAAGACCGAAGTCAGTACGAATGATAGCTCAAGATGGGATTCTGAAGCGGGTTTTCTGGATTGAGACGCGATTTTAATTGTGACAAACTGATTGGCTGAACTGAAAAAAGGCGTTTTTCTGCAATCAAGGCACGATGAAAGTTCCGTTCGTAATGAACGGGTAGGGGACTGTTGATGTTTTGGGTTATCGACCACATTGACGTTGTAGAGCCCGACCAAATTAAAAGGTGTAAATCTTCTCGTTCTCGATCCGGTTCCGAAGCATCTTGACCTGAAAGGCCATCAATTGGAACCGGACATCGTATCTCGGTCGGAATTTCTCCCCAGAAACGTCGAATATGCCTGGAAAACACTCAAATAACCCCTCGTATATCCTTTGATTTCATCAGTCAAAAACTGCTTTTCATCAATATGTTAACGTTATTTAGGCGTTTTCGATCCCCTCGGGAGAGCATGGTTCGCATCGCTATCCTGAAAGGATACCTGGTATCAGCGGCGCACTCAGCGAAGAATCGGTTCGCATCGCCATCACCCTAGGCCGATCACTGTGATGGGTAATGGAAATTT
>JBNKSB010000036.1:0-9021 GCA_050297095.1 Pontiella sp.
CCACCATCGGGCGAAAGGTCAGGTCGTGCACAACGACATCCTCGGGCGCTGTGATGCAGTGGATAATCATCTTAGCCGCCGATTCGACGGATAAGTATTCGGGGCGATCCTCGGGCCGGAAGTCGGTGTCGACACCGCCGGGATAAACCGCCGTTACCTTCACATTGACTTCGCGCGCCTCCTTGGTCAGACATTTCGTGAATCCCATGAAGCCATACTTCATCGTGGAGTAGATGGAATAGTTGGGCTGGGAGGTCTTCGCGATCGTGCTGACCACATTAACAATGTGTCCGCGCTTCCGTTCGGCCATCTCCTTCAGCGCCTCGCGGCTCAACAACATGGGTGCACGCAGGTTCACGGCATACTGAAGCTCCCAGTCAGCCAGTGCAATCTCCGTCACCGGCGCCTTGCGGTTGTTGAGTCCCGCATTGTTGATTAGGATATCAACCTGCCCTAAAGCATCTCGAGCCTTGCCATAGATACCGACCACTTGTTCTGGATCCCTCAAATCGGCGGTTGCTCCCAGACAATCGGTTTCGGCCTTCAACGATTCCAGCAACGCCGCGTCTCGACCGGTTGCAAAAACCGAATAGCCCAGTTGCGTCAATTGCTTAACCAGTTCGCGACCAATTCCCCTTGTTGCTCCCGTAATGAACACATTTCCTGCCATATTACGCCTCCTTGAATGTGAACAAAGCTTCCCCGCTGAATACCGATCCATCGGTACACCTTGTTGTACATGCTAGAGGAATCACTGAACCAATACAACGCAGCGATCTGCTACGTCTGCAATCCGGACCGCTTCATAGAAAAAGATACCGCATAGCGGCGGCTCTACCCGGTAAATCCTGCACTGCGTGCTGACTCTCCGCCCACAAGGATTCCGTTCCGATATTCGGTACCTGACAGCTCTCTAGTCGCGTCGGCGACGCTTCCCCGGATAGCCCTGCTGTCCACCGTCTCGATGCTGTTTTCCTCCGCCCTGCCCACCGGCAGCACGGATGCTAACCTGCCGACCATCGAGCGTCAGGTTCTGCATGCCGGAGCGGATGGCACCGGCAACGTCCTTCGACACCTCGAAGAAGGCGGTGTCGCGGCCAAGATCGATGGCGCCGATCTGATTGGACTTCACGTTGCAGTTTTCGCAAACAAGTCGAACAATGGCGCCGGCGTTCACCTTGTGGACACGGCCGACGTTGATGGAAAAACGCTTGGTGTCGTAGGCCTGCATCCGCCGATTGCGCTTTTGGTTCTCGGAACGCTGCTGGCCGGGCTGGCGGTCGCGGCGCGGTTTCGACTTGGCATTGATATCCTCGGCATCACGGTAGTAGTCGAGAAAATGGTTGAACTCGGCGGCCACAAAACGCTTGATGATTTCCTTCTTATCGAGATGGCAGAGCGCTTCGTAGGCCGGGGGCAGGTAGTCGCGGATCTCCTCCTCGTTCACTTCGGTTTCGACAACGCGGTGAATGAGCGCCAGCAGTTGGTTTTCGCAGATGGCACGGGCGTCCGGCACCTTTTCGAGTCGGATGCGGATATTGTTGCGGCGCTCCAGCTCGGCGATGCGTCGACGTTCATGCATGTTGATCAGCGCAATCGATACGCCCGACTTGCCGGCACGCGCCGTGCGGCCGGAGCGGTGCGTGTAGGCCGCGACTTCATCGGAAAGCTTGTAGTGGATGACGTGGGTGATGTCGTCGACGTCGATACCGCGGGCGGCAACATCAGTGGCCACCAGAACCTGCACGGTTTTCTGGCGAAATTTGCGCATCACATAATCGCGCTGGGCCTGCGACAGATCGCCATGGAGCGCATCTGCGGAATAACCATCGGCCATCAGCTTTTCGGCCACCTGCTGGGTTTCGGCACGGGTGCGGCAAAAGACCAGCCCATAGATTTCCGGCAGATAGTCGAGGGTACGCTTGAGCGCGACATAGCGGTCCTTCTCGTGGACCATGAAACAGAAGTGCTCGATATTGGCGGCGGCTTCGTTACGCCCGCCAACGGAAACTTCAATGGGATCATGTTGGTAGTTCTGTGCGATGCGCGCCACGCCCTTGGCCATGGTGGCGGAAAAAAGCCAGGTAACACGTTCCTTCGGCGCCTTTTCCAAAATCGAATCGAGCTCGTCCTTGAAGCCCATATTGAGCATTTCGTCGGCTTCATCGAGCACAACAATCGACACTTCGTCAAGCCGCGCGGCCCGGCGCTCGATCAGATCGAGCAGGCGGCCCGGCGTGGCCACGATCACCTGCGTGCCTCGCTTGAGGTCGCGAATCTGGGTTGAAATGTTTGAACCGCCGTATACGGCCGTGATTTTAAGATTCCGGTGCCGGGAAAACCTATTCAAGTCGTCGGCGATTTGCAGGCACAACTCGCGGGTCGGCGAAAGAATAATGCCTTGCGGCATCGTGTTGTTCGGATCCATGCGTTCCAGCATCGGAAGACCGAAGGCGGCGGTCTTCCCGGTACCGGTCGAAGCCAATCCGACAAAATCGCGATCCCCTTCCAGCAGAATCGGAATGGCCTGCGCCTGGATCGGTGTCGGGGTTTCAAAGCCTATGGCCTGAATGGATTTAAGCGTTTCGGGGCTCAGCCCCAGTTCATTGAATTTCATACTATCCTCTCACAATGGAACGAACGACGAGGACGTCGTCCCTCCAAAATTAGCAGGGCTCCGATCCCGCGCCCATCGCAAGAGTTTAGCCCCGAATCAACGAAACCCGAAAATCACGGTTCCGCAAAACGAACGGGCATGTATACGCGCATCCTGCAGAGATGCAACCCATAAAAGAAAATAGGACGAATCCGACCGACCCGTCCTATCTGGCAAAACACAGCTTCTGGCCGCGACTTCGTTAGTGCTTAAAGTGCCGCATGCCGGTCATCGCCATCGCAATACCGTATTTGTTGCAGGCGGCAATAACCTCGTCGTCGCGGATGGAACCGCCGGGCTGGACAATATATTTAGCGCCCATCTCGTGGGCGGCGTCGATACTGTCGGCAAACGGGAAGAAGGCCTCCGAAACGAATACGCACTCGCCGATCACCTGCTGGATTTCCTCGTCGGTGATTTCCGGATTCTCGGTCTTCAGGTTTTCGACGGCCTTGGAGACAGAGAGCTTGCGAAGGGAATCAACGCGGTTGGGCTGGCCGGCACCCATGCCGAGCACGCGGAACTGGCCGGGCTTGTATTCCTGCACCAGCACAATGGCGTTGGACTTGGTATGCTTCGCGGCCGCAATACCGAAGAGGGCGAGTTCCTGCTTGGATTCATCGAACGGCGCCTTGGTGGGCACGTCCCATTTCTCCGTCAACTGAACATCGATATCCTGTACTAGCAAGCCGCCGTTGATCTGCTTGACCATGCGCTGCGATAGAGCCTTGCCCATCGGCTTCTTGAGCTTGAGGATGCGCAGGTTTTTCTTTTTCATCAGGAGATCAAGTGCGTCTTCATCGTAGCCTGGGGCGATGATTGCTTCCACGAAGCGTCCATCGAGGCATTGCGCGGTTTCCATATCCACTTTCTGTGTAACGGCAATCACGGAACCGAAAGCGGAGATCGGATCACCCGCCCACGCGGCTTCAAAGGCTTCGGCCAGCGTTGAGCCGGTGGCGTACCCGCAGGGATTGGTGTGCTTGATCACCGCCACGCCGGGCTTGCCGGAGAGATCCTTGACTGCTTCGAGCGCACCGTCGCCATCGACATAATTGTTGTAGCTCATTTCCTTGCCGTGCAGGACTTCCGTAAGCGCAATGGCGGCTTCGCGGGAATCAAGATCCTTGTAGAGCCACGCCCTTTGGTGCGAGTTTTCACCATAGCGCAGTTCGGTGCCGTCGGGATAGGCCTTGACGAAGGGCTTGGCCAGTTTTTGCTCAGCCACCTGTTCCGCGAGATAAGTGGCGATCACCGCATTGTATTCCGCTACGCGGGCAAACACCTTCTGACCGAGGATAAAACGAAAATCTTCGGTGGTGGCCCCGTCATGCTCCTTCATTTCCTGAATGACGCGCGCATAGTCGGCGGGGTCGGTAACTACCGTGACAAACTTCATGTTCTTGGCGGCGGAGCGGATCATGGTCGGCCCGCCGATATCGATCTGCTCGATTGCCTCGGGCAGGGAGACATCTTCCTTGGCGATGGTTTCTTCGAAGGGATATAAATTCACGCAGACAAGATCAATCTGGCCCAGCTCGTAGTCCTCCATGGTTTTGACATGCTCTTCGTTGTCGCGCATGTAGAGGATGCCGGCGTGCACCTGAGGCGTGAGCGTCTTGACGCGCCCGTCGAGCATTTCCGGAAATCCGGTAAATTCGGAAACATCCTTCACGGGAATACCGACTTCGCGAATGGCCCGGGCGGTGCCTCCGGTCGATAGCAACTCCACTTCCATTTCATGCAAATGGCGGGCAAAATCGATGATGCCGGCCTTGTCGGATACGCTCAAGAGTGCGCGCTTGATCTTAACGTTCATAGTCCATTTCCTCTTCGGTTGAAAATAAGAATACTTTTTACCCACCCGGACGTATATTTGCACGGATTTTTTGCAGCGCAGCGCATTTTTCGCGCGCAGTCACAGCACGATTCCAAAAAGAATGCTTAAGAAGTGGAAAAGGCTCCCGGCTAGAACAAAGAGATGCCACACGGCGTGCGACCAATGCAGTGATTTCCACGCATAGAAAATTGCGCCGAAGGAATAGCAGGCACCGCCGGCCAGCAGCAGGACGAAGCCGGAAGTCGTGAGTTCGCGGTACAGCGGCCTGATGGCCAGCACGCAAAACCAGCCCATGAACAGATAGCTAATCAACGACACAGCCTTGTAGCGGCCGGTAAAAAACGCCTTAAAGAGAATGCCGAGCAAGGCACTCCCCCAAATGGCACCGAAGATGGTCCACCCCAATGCACCATGCAGCGGAACCAACACATACGGGGTGTAGGTTCCGGCAATCAACAGATAAATGGCGGAGTGGTCGATGGTTTTCAGAACACGCTTTGCGCGCGGATTCTGCATCGAGTGGTAGAAGGTAGACGCCAGGTAAAGAACGATGAAGGTCGCTCCGTAGACCGAGCAACTGACCACTTCCCATGCTCCTTTGCGAAGTGCGGAAAAGACCACCAGCAGGGTCAGCACGGCAATGCCGATCAACACCCCCACGCCATGGGTAATCGCATTCGCCAGCTCCTCGCCTGCCGAGTATGCTCTGTCCCTATCACAATGCATGGCGGCAACATACCCGTTCGTTCCCGCAAGCGGAATGTAATTCAGAAGATTCAAAATCTTGGAAATCGTCCGCGGCGATGGTAATTCTTTCTCCATGTTTGAATCGATCCTGATTGGCGTGTCATTTATTGCCGGGCTGCTGTGCATCCGGCACCTGAGAACATTCGATGTCCACGAGCAGGAACCGTTCGGAAAAATGGTGGCGGTGACCCTATGGGGCGGCCTGGTTTCGATCGCACTCTCCATGTTTCTCTACACCCTGCTGCAGGCCAACGGCATCTCGATCCGCAACGGGTTTCCCCTTTCCTTTTTCTATGTCGGCTTCACCGAAGAGCTGGCCAAGCTCGCAGCCCTGTTCCTGTGCTGGCCAATCATCCGGAAGGAGATGGACGAACCCACCGACGGCCCCATCTACATTGCCTGCGTGGCGCTTGGCTTTTCGCTCATTGAAAACTTTTTCTACGCCCTGTCGCATAGCGATATCACCCTGCTCATTGGCATCCGGCTCATCCTCTGCACCCCCATGCACATCGCTTTCAGCCTGATCATGGGACTCGCCTTCTTCTGGGCAATGCGCTTCAAGGGCGGATGGGGCGTCCTGTTCGGATCCTATGTTTTTGCCGGCATCTACCACTCGCTCTTCGACATCTTCGTCAGCTATTGGTTCCTGCTCCCCGGACTCTTTATCATCCTCAAGAGCGCCTACTCCGGCATTTACCGATTGCTGGGCTACACGGCCGCGCACTCCCCCTTCCGCCAGACCCTCACTGAATTTATCCACACCTGCCCCGCGCCCGCGATCGAACCCGGCTTTAAATGCCTCGACTGCTCCAACGCCGCCCCCAAGCCGACCTATCGCCGCGGACGAATCCGCATCCAGCGCTGCGAAGAGTGCGGCACCTACCTCTGCTCCATCCCGACCCTGCGCCAGCTGGTTCATCAATATGGCTCCGTCTTCGGCAACCTGAAACGCCGCACCAAACGGATCCGAGGCCTAAAGCGGTGCCGCGTACTGATCGGCGGAAACCGCATCGACCTGCGCGAGCACACCGCCTGTTTCCAGCTCGATGAATTCAACAGTATCCTCGAAAAAACGAGCCGCGAGCTCGCCGGGAAGCTTGAACGCAAATGGTGGTTCCCGTTCAAAGCCGCACGGTAGGACCGCGGGGCGAGGTCGGGGATCGTAGCATTGTGATCTGGCTTGCGGCTGCGGCGCAGCGTGTTGCCGCGAACAAATAAGCGAAGACGACTGGAAGCGCCCTGACCTCCAAGAACGCTATGGGGACCGCTTTTCGTCGTACATCCTTGAAAAACGGCATGAATGGTTGGAGAAAAACAGTGAAACGTGGGATTCAACCGATCCCAAGATTCCCTGCCCGCCCAGACAATATACAGACTGCCTGCACGAGTTCAGGCTCTAAGCCAGCGACGGGCACCGAACACGCCTGCTTTATTTTCCTCCAGTGGCGTACCACCGCTGCGGCGCCATGCTGAAGAAAACACCCCGCATCAGTTTGCGGGGTGCTTTGCTTACCAACTCCCACGTAGCTACTCATTTGATGGGCGCATCGTTCACCAATCTCTTAGGAAGTGGCATCCGTGGAAGCCGTGCTTTTTAAAGTAGTCCTGATGATAGTCCTCGGCGGGATAGAAAGTCGTAGCGGGTACGATTTCAGTGACAATCGGCTTCTTCCAATGATTCTGCGCCTCGACCATCGCTTTTTCAGCAATCGTTTTCTGTTCGGGGGTAAGGTAGAAAATGGCGGAGCGATACTGATCTCCTACATCGGGCCCTTGGCGGTTCATCGTGGTGGGATCATGCAGCCGCCAGAAATAGAGACAAAGGTCTTCGTAGGAAACCTTGGATGGATCGTAGACCACCTCGACGGCTTCGGCGTGGCCGGTCGTGTGGCTGCATACATTCTTATAGGTTGGGTTTTCCGTGTGGCCTCCGATGTAGCCCGATGTCGCTTCCACAACCCCATCCAACTCCTCGAAAAGAGCTTCAACGCCCCAAAAACATCCACCGGCAAAAATCGCCTTATCCATGTTTTTATTCTCCTTGTTTTCAGCGCCAAGCACCACTACCGAAACCGCCAACATCACAAGCATCAATATCTTTTTCATAATCAACTCCTGTGAACGTTTAGATTGCGTCTACATAAAAGCGTTCAATCGTCCGCTTTTGCCAACTGGCCAACGACCTCGTAAACCCCGAGCACGACCTTGGCCATCCGCTCGTAATCAAGCGTATCCGGCGTGTCGGTGATACGGTGGTAATTCTGGTTTCGGTAAAAGGACGTGTCGGTGATCATGACTGCCGTATACCCGTTGTCCCAGTAGTTGCGGTGGTCGGAAAGATCGATTCCGGCAAAGCTTCTGAAGGCGCACAGTGCATAGGCCGGCAGGTCGGTCGCCCCCCGCATTACGGCCTTCACCTGCCGGATGAGCCTGCGGTCATGAAATCCGCCAACAACGGCAATATAATTGCCGCGATCGGGATAGAGGAGTTTAAGGAGCGGTGTCGGGAAGCGCTGGCTCCCCGGTTCATCCTTAAAACAGCCAATCATTTCAAGGCCTATCATGGCCTCGACCGCCACGCCTTCTTGCTTAAGGCTGGACGCGTGGCGGGCACTGCCCATATCGCTTGTTCGGAAAAAAGGCGGCTCTTCAAGTGTGTAGGCAACCAGATCAACTCGCTGTTGCAATTCGCTGCGCCCCAACAAATAGGCCAGTTCGATCAATCCAGCCACGCCACTTGCATTGTCATCCGCCCCGGGCGTTTCTCCACAGACATCATAATGGGCGCCCACCACAATCCGTTCGCCACTCTCTGGACCAAAGCTTGCGATTATGTTTCGGTAAGTGATCTGCTTGGCACGTTCTTCGCTCAACGCATTGCCATGGATCTTGAACCTTTGTTCGGAAACGTGTCCTCCGGCCTTGGTCAGGTGGTCCGCTATGTAGCCGGCGGCGGTGTCCAGATTCGGAGGTTCCAGATAATTTCGTGGAGCAAGATCTATGGCCAGGGTTTCCACATGGGTGCGCAACCGGTATGGATCAACCTTTTTAGAGGTCGGCGGATAGTGCGTGAAGGAAGGTTGGGTAAGGAGCAGGACCATTGCCGCCACCAAGATGACATACAGGCCGATGACCACCACATGGCGAAACAGTTTTTTTCGACGGAACAGCATCGATACCTAACTCGACCGAGGCTTGTTGATCAGGCCGATCAGGACAAGAAAAATGAAAATGCCGACCATGATGCCGGTTATCTTCCAAATCTCCTTTTGCTTTTGGAGCAGTGAATACTGCGAAAAACGCAGGGCTGACTGCCCGCCAATCCTCAAATCGTAAAGCTGCCGTTTCCAGAATTTCGGAAAGCTGCGGACATAGCGCAACTGTACAGGTGTGCCCTCCGGCAGGCTGCTCAAGGTTGCCGCAAAGCTCGGTGCATATTCCATGTAGTAGAGTTGCTCTCTGTTCTTGACGATCGCGTAGATCAAGAGTTCATCCTGAAGCACATCCAGCTTTCCAAGTTGGTTCCATTCCTTGACACGATAACGGGTGTAGGAGCCCACGTCCTGTTTCAAATGGTCCATCTTGGGCAGGATTACGTTGTCGACCATGATAACCCAAACGAAGAAGCAGAGGAAAAACATGGTGATCGCATATTGTTTTCTCATGGTGCAGACGTCCTATTTATTAGTTCTTCAAGCTGTGAATCGGTGCCGGAATTCGTCCGCCAAAGCGAACAAACCTCGCGGACTTCCCCGTGTTCCGGATCTTCATTATCACA
>JBNKSB010000037.1:0-2790 GCA_050297095.1 Pontiella sp.
TCCGCGACCTCCTTGTTCGTCAAACCGCCAAAATATTTGAGCGTCACAATCCGCGCCTCTTGCGGGTGAACCTTTTCAAAATGGTTGAGGGCATCGTCGACCTGTAGAATCTTCTCATCGGGCTCGATTCCGGCCAAATCAAGCATATCGATATCGAGCCGTTGCCGGTCGCCGCCGCGTTTCAATGCATGTTTCTTCCTTGCATGCTCGACCAGAATACAACGCATCGCCATCGCGGAAGCCGAGTAGAAGCAAGACCGGTTTTCCCAGTTCTGCGCCTTGGAATCTACCATCCGAAGCCATGCTTCATGCACAAGGGCCGTTGGCTGGAGGGTGTGGTCGGCGGGTTGTTTCGCCATCTGCATTCTGGCCAGCTTGTGCAATTCCGCGTACACCAAGGGAAACAACGCCTTGACCTTCTGGTTGTCGCCCTCTTCGCCGGATTGTAGGATTTCAGTAATATCGTTCATGTCGTTGTCCCGAAATCATTACCGAGGAACCATGCCTGTTCTTCCGCATAAAATATCACTCGACCGACAAACCGCAATGGTTCATCGGGAAAATCAATCCGAAATCACCGCCACCCCGACCAACAACGTTTACAGGTCGCTCTTGCCCGTCAGGGAGGGCTATTTGGCCCAGCTTGCCCCTTCGGGGGTGCGGCGCCAGGTAAAGTAGTCATCCAGCACCTTGAGCGATGCCAGATCGGGAATCGGACCGACATGCGGCGTTTGGCTGAAATACATGACGGAAGGGGTGCTTTCGCTGAACACCGGCCATTTTGAAACGCCTTTTCCGTTGGGATCGCCCCGCTTCGTGAAGTTGGTCCAGTAGGTCGCCATCGCTTCCGAAATTTTAAGGTCGGATTTTGTGGTGCGCGGATCCGAAGGATTGAGATCCTGGAAGACAAAGCCCACGTCCATGCCGTGCGGGGAACCCTGCCCCGCCTGCGGCGAATCCTTGGGATAGTCGGGGTGCTGATCAAAGTAATAGAGGTAGACTTTCGATTTTCCGGTATGGGTCTGCAGACGCGCCCACGTCCAGGTATGCCACCCAAACACGGCATCACGCATCAGATCGCGCGTGCTTTTCGGCGGCTGGCTCTTCCCGTCGCCGGCGGGATAGGCTGCAATCAGTCTGTCCGCGAAAGGACCGTAGCGCTTTTTGACATCGGCCATGTATTGCCCGGACGTCCTGGGCGGCCAGAAGCTCAAGCCTTCATCGGAATTGTAGCCGATCAGAACGTCCACATCGTTATAGTTGCCCGCGGAATACAGCTTGTATTGATCGTCGGGAATCACCCACCCGTCGATCACGGGCCAGGAGAAGTCGTAGCCCCGGCTGATAATTTTTTCAGCAGGAAGTTGCCGCATCTCGGCGATGGAGGATGCGCCCAGACGTTTTTGGTACGCTAGGCCATCCTGCTCGGCATCCTTCAGAAGCTTCATGTTTTCCCCCGGATACGTCGTGGGATAACGGTACGGGCCGAAGGAGCCGCCGCTCTGCGAGATGGCTCCGCGAAACAGTCCTTTTGCCTGCGGCGAAGCACACAGCATGCTTACTGCAATAGCTCCGGCCGATTCGCCAAAGATCGTAACCTTTTTCGGATCGCCGCCAAACGCCGCGATGTTGTCCTGGATCCACTGCAGCCCGGCGATCATGTCGAGCAGACCATAGTTGCCCGAGACCTGATGCGGGCTCTCGGCGCTGAGCTCCGGATGGACGAGGAATCCCAGTTCGCCGACGCGGTATCCAATGCTGACCAATACGACGCCCTTCCTTGCAAGGTGGTCGCCGTTGCACGCGGCCGATCCCATACTGAACGCACCGCCGTGAATCCACACGAGCACGGGAAGCTTTTCCTTCGCGGATTTTGCCGGACTCCAGACATTGAGATAGAGGCAGTCCTCGCTCATTCCTGAACCTTTCCGGTCTCCCTGGATCGGTGCGGGGCCAAAGTGCTCCGTCCGCCGCACGCCGTCCCATGGTTCTACCGGCTGGGGTGCTTTCCAGCGGAGGTCGCCGACCGGCGGTGCGGCATAGGGTATGCCACGATAGACCGCCAGCCCGTTTTCGAAGGTCCCCTGAATTCTTCCACCGGTTACCTTGACCGGCTTATCCTTGTTCAAGTCAATCGTCACCTGTTCCGCCCAAGCACCCATTGAGTAAAGTCCTAAAATTGTTACGGCCGCGCACCTTCGAAAACAGTTCTTCATCCCGGTTCTCCCTCTTATTAACTCCTCAAAATCGCGAACTCTAGCGGTTCAATCCCTTGCCGTCCACAATCGGTTCGCCGATGTCTCCGGGCTGGAAAGGGGTGGTCAGGGGATCCATCGGCAGGATGTTTCCGTCGTCATCAAACTCCATGCGGACTAGGCAGGTCTGACGCTTGTACCCGCCTCCGCCGGGCAGACCGTGGCGGTGATAGGCGACATACCAGCGGTCGGTGCCGGGCACGTTGACCACACTGTGATGCGCCGTACCGATCGCCGGAAGATGCTTTTCGAGCACGATGAAATCATCGCGGTCTTCCGGGCTCGTGACCGGGCCGAAGGGACTGTCCGACACGCCCCAGCCCACGCGGTAGTTCGGACTGCGCGCATCGTCGACCGACCACATGAAATAGTATTTTCCGTTGCGCTTGAACACGACAATGCCCTCGCGAAACTCGCGCAGCTGAATCGAAACGGGATCGCCATCGAACGAAATCATGTCTTCGTTCAGTTTGTAGACATGCAGCGGCCACTGCCCGAAATAGAGATAGGCCTGGCCGTCATCGTCGATGAAGGC
>JBNKSB010000038.1:0-7182 GCA_050297095.1 Pontiella sp.
CCAGAAGCATCACTAGAGCTTTGGCTCTATCGATATGCAGCATTCTGGAACGACTATCCAGAAGCAGAAGAGCAAATAATTAAGCTTTTGGGTGATGGGATTCGTTCCCCGGATTGGCCACTTCAGTGCATCGTGGAATCCGCCAAGAAATTGGGACATCCACATCCAGACAAAGTCAAAGAATATGCGAGTCGGATTAGTTCCAAGAGTGAATAACGAATCCAACGTCAGGACCGAAAGAAGCCTTCGGGGATTGTCCGTCAAGAACAGTTCTGTCGCACTCCTATTTGGCCTCGATCCGGATCGGATACAAACGACGAGAACGAGAGCCTAGGACGGTTGATTAATCCAGCCGGTCGTCGGCGATGTGCCAGTCCAGATCTTCGATAAGACTGATTTCGACAATGTTATCGGCCTTGTCCATCAACTCCTGGCACTCCTTGCTCAGGTTGAGCAAATGCAGGAACTTTCCCTGATCGGCGTATCGCTGGGTTATATTGTTGATCGCCTCGATACCGGAGTGGTCGTAGACGCGCGCCTTGGCGAAATCAATAACCACATCCTGCGGATCGTTTAGTGGATCAAAGAGGTCCTTAAACGACTGCGCCGAGCCAAAGAACAGCGCGCTTTCCAGTTTGTAGACCTTGGTGCCGTGCTCATCGACCATCACATTGGCGTGGATTTTCTTGCCGTGCTCCCAGGCAAACGCCAACGCCGATACGATGATGCCGACCGCAACCGCGATGGCGAGGTTCTGGAGCACCGTAACCGCTGAAACCAGAATAATGATAAAGGCGTCCATTTTCGGAATGCTGGGGATAATGCGGAAGCTCGACCACTCGAAGGTGCCGATTACCACCATGAACATGACCCCGACCAGCGCGGCCAACGGAATGACTTCGACCAGCGGAGCGGCGAACAGCAGAAAAGAGAGCAAAAACAAAGCGGCCGAAATTCCGGAAGTCCGGCCGCGGCCGCCACCACGGATATTGATCATGCTCTGTCCAATCATGGCGCAGCCGCCCATACCACCGAAGAAACCATTGATGAGATTGGCCAGTCCCTGACCGATACACTCCTTGTTGCCCCTGCCCCGTGTTTCCGTGATTTCATCCACCAGCGTCAGCGTCATGAGCGACTCGATGAGTCCCACCGCCGCCGCCAACACCGAATACGGCAGGATCAGTTTAATGTTTTCCCAAGTGAAAGCCACTTTCGGGATAGCGAAGGAAGGGAACCCCGCTTTGATGGTTTCCTTGGTCGGATCCATGCTTTTCACAAAATCGAGCACTGTCCGTGAATGATGAATTCCATAGCGGTCCAGCAGATAAGCTATCACGGTCACGGTCACGATCGCCGCCAACGTCGCCGGAACGGCCTTTGTGAGCCTAGGCAGACAAGCACTGATCAGCATCGTTACGGCAATCATCCCGCACATAATCAACAACGGTCCCATCGTCAACAGATGGGCTTCTTCGCCGTGGCCCTCATAAAACATTTCGAACTGCGCCTTGAAAATGATGATGGCCAGACCATTAACGAATCCCAGCATCACCGGATGTGGAACCAGCCGGATGAATTTACCGAGGTGAAACACACCAAAGAGCATTTGAATCACGCCCATCAGGATAACGGCGGCAAATAGATAGCCCGTCGCCGTTTCAGCATCCAAACCCTCGCCATACAACCCCAGCATCAAAGGGGCGAAAATAACCGCCACCGCGCCCGTCGCACCGGAAATCATCCCAGGGCGCCCTCCGAAGATCGCGGTAAACAAACCCATCATGAAGGCCGCGTACAAGCCGATAATCGGATCGACCTTGGCGACAAAAGAAAAAGCCACGGCCTCCGGCACAAGAGCCAATGCCACGGTAAGTCCCGAAAGAATATCGTTCTTAAGGTTGTGGGGTCGTTCAATCCTCAGTTTAAATAGCTTGTTTGTCTTGCCCATTGCTCATTCTCCATCGCCGATAAAAATCAAAAGCCCCGTCCGAACCTTGCGGAGAACGGGGCAAATCGCGGCGCACTATCCCAGACAAGGCACGCAATGCCAGCCTTTTTAAGCATTATTAATTCCGAATCCCCGCCGGATGGCCGATGCCTTGCAAAAAAATCCATCGCCGAAACGGGTTCCGTTGACATCGCAGCGGCGATGCATAAGAATGCGTCATTATTTTTCACCCAATATCATCCGATGAAGGAGAAACATCACATGGCCGCCAAGAAAGAGACCTCGAAAGACAGTTCCAACGCCCTCAGCGCCGTTATTGCTCAGATACAAAAACAGTATGGGGAAGGAGCAATCGTCAAGCTGGGCGATGCCAGCGCAAACCGCCATGTTGAATCCATTTCAACCAGTGCGATGACCCTGGATCTGGCTTTGGGGATTGGCGGATTGCCCCGTGGTCGTATCGTTGAAATCTACGGCCCGGAATCCTCGGGCAAGACCACACTTGTTTCGCATGTAATCGCCAACGCCCAGAAAGCCGGCGGTTCTGCTGCCTTCATTGACACGGAACATGCCCTCGACCCCGGCTACGCAAAAAAAATCGGCGTCAACATTGACGACTTGCTGGTCTCCCAGCCCGACTCCGGCGAAGAAGCGCTTAACATTTGTGAAGCGCTGGTCAAAAGTAACTCGCTGGATGTGGTGGTGGTCGACTCTGTCGCCGCGCTGGCCCCCCGCGCAGAACTGGATGGCGAAATGGGTCAATCCCACGTCGGCCTGCAGGCACGCCTGATGTCGCAGGCGTTGCGCAAGCTGGTTTCCGCCATCAACCACTCCAGCTGCATCTGCATTTTCACCAACCAGATTCGTGAAAAGGTCGGCGTCATGTTCGGCAGTCCCGAAACCACACCGGGCGGACGCGCCCTCAAATTCTATTCCTCCGTCCGGCTGGATATACGCCGCATCGGACAGTTGAAGGATTCCGCAGGCAATGTCTATGGCAACCGCACTCGCGTCAAGGTGGTCAAAAACAAGGTGGCTCCGCCCTTTACGCAGGCCGAGTTCGACATTCTCTATGCCGAAGGCATCTCATGGACCGGATCGATCATCGACGCCGCAATCGACGCCGGCATTATCGACAAAAAGGGTTCATGGCTATCGATGGATGGTACCCAGCTTGGGCAAGGCCGCGACGCGGCCGTCCGCGCCCTGAAAGAAGATAAGGAACTCTGCGACTCCGTCATCGCACGTATCTACCAATCCCGAGAAGAAGCCGCTTCCAAATAGGTTGAGGCGGATTTACAAAATGGTTTGGAACCATATCTTCAAAGCCTCGAACGCTTCCTTCTTGTTTATACTGGCAGCGATACTCCCCTGCATGGGTTGCCGCCCGGATGGCAACCCTCCAGGAACCGATGCATTCGACGGCAGTCACGCGTTTGCGGAAGTGGAGAAATTGGTAAAGATCAGTCCGCGCGATGCGGGAACACCGAACGGTCGCAAGGCGGCGGAACATATCCTGAAGCGTATGGAAAGTTTCGGTGTGTCAGCCAAAATCGATACCTTTGTTGATCAAACCCCCGCCGGCGAAAAAACCATGCATAACGTCGTAGGGCGGATTCCAGGGAAAACCGACCGCTGGATAATCCTCGGCTCGCACTTTGACACGATGCCCGGCATTGAAAACTTTCAGGGAGCCAACGACGGCGGCTCCAGCACAGGGATTTTACTTGAACTGGCCCGCATCCTATCCAATACAAAACCGAATATTGGAATCATGTTTGCCTTCTTTGATGGCGAAGAAGGCATTGCCCACTACATTCCCGGTGATGGACTGCATGGTAGCCGCCACATGGCAAACCAACTGCTTGCCAGCGGAGAGAACAAAGAATGCGAAGGCATGATCCTGCTGGATATGGTGGGCGACAAAGACCTGCACTTTGTGCTCCCCTTTAACAGTTCCCCCACAATGGCCAAGGCGGTTTTTGAAGCGGCGCACGCTACGGGACACCGAGATTTTTTTTCCCTGTCCCAAAGCTCGGTCATCACCGATGACCATGTCCCGTTCATGAAGATTGGAATACCCGCCATCGACATTATTGATTTCAAATATGGTTCAGCGCCGGGCAAAAACGACTACTGGCATAATGAGCAGGACACACTGGAACATATCTCGAAAAATAGCCTTGAAGTGACCGGCAGCGTGGTTCTTGAGGTGATCAAAACGATCGGGTTATAATCAATACACCCACTAATACAATTATCTTTTATTTATTTAACGGTAAAGGGACTTGCCTCAAAGGTTCAATCCATTTATATCGATAGCTCTTTTACCCAAAAAACCGGAGAATATCATGGCTGAAGAACTGAAGCATTTGATCGAACAAATTCAGAAAGAAGGGGTTGAGAAAGCCAACGATCAGGCTGACACCATCATCTCCCAGGCAAAGGATAAAGCCGCCAAGATTGTTGCGGACGCCGAAGAAAAGGCCAACAATATCCTCAAAAAAGCCAAGGAAGAATCCGAGGCGTTTGCCGAACGCTCTGTCAAGACATTGGAACAAGCTGCACGCGATCTGCTGATTACCGTCGGTCAGGGTTGTGAAAAGGTGGCCTCCAGCACCCTCGGTCAGGAAGTCGAATCCAGCCTCTCCGGCGATTTCCTACAGCAACTGATAAAGAATGTGGTTGAACAAAGCAAGGGATCGGAACTGAGCCTTAGCGTCAGCGACAAGGACAAGGCCGCCTTGGCCGCCTTCTGCGCGGAACAGGCCAAAAAGTCCGGATCGCAAATCGAACTGGTTTCTGACTCGGAAGTCCTGAGCGGCTTCAAGGTCGAATTTAAGGACAAGAACGTTTATCTCGATTATACGGGCGAAGCTATCGCCGGGGCACTGGGGGCATTCCTTCGCCCGGAACTCGCCAAGACAGTCAGCGCAATCGCCCGCGATCAGCAAGCCAACGCCTAACCGGACGAGATAATGGCCTACTATTCACTCGTCGCCAGTTTGCCGCACCTCAAGATCGGGGATGAACCCCCCTTCTCTACCGAGGAGTATATCGAGAACTGCGCACAATGGGTTACCGAGCGCGAGACGCGGATCCTGAACCACATTCTTCTTGGAAAGTACCACGGCCTCGGACGCGGATGCCCCATCTGCAAGATCTGGTTTGATATCGAAACCCAGCTGCGCAACGCCGTGGCGCGGCATCGCGCCCAGAAGCTGGGGATGGATTTCAAGGAATACCTGCAGCCGCATGACGGTTTCAGCGGAGAAATCGAACAACTGGTGACGGATGCCTTCACGCGCACCGATCCGCTGGAGCTTGAAGAGGAAATCGATCGCGCCCGCTGGCAGCTGGCGGACTCGATGGCTTACGGAAAGGATCCCTTCTGCTTTGAAAAAGTGCTGGCCTACGGCATCCAGTTGAAGATCGTCGAACGCTGGAACCGTATGGATGTGTACACCGGCAAGGAAAAACTTGAAGCCGTCATCACGGCAAACACGGAAAAAGAGAAAACCGCGGAGACCGAATAAGTGCCGCGGTTGCTGTTTTTATTGGGATAGAGGATAGAGATTATGAGCGAAAACATCGGTAAAATTATCGGGGTGAACGGCAACCTGCTGCAGGTTGAATTCGAAAAGCCCGTTATCCAGAACGAAGTGGCCTACGCCTGCGTCGGCGACTTGAAACTGAAGGCGGAAGTCATCCGCGTTCGCGGCAACAGCGCCGAACTTCAGGTATTCGAAGATACCGTCGGCCTAAAGATAGGCGATCCGGTTCAATTCACCGGCGACCTACTCTCCGTGGAGCTCGGGCCGGGCCTGCTGACCCAGGTCTTCGATGGACTGCAAAACCCGTTGCCCCGTCTGGCCGAGGAGTGCGGGTTCTTTCTGCAACGCGGCAAATACCTTGATGCCCTGCCCCGTGACACCAAGTGGGCCTACACCCCCAAGCTGAACGTCGGCGATGTGGTTGTAGCCGGCGACACCATCGGGACCGTTCCCGAAGGCATGTTCGAGCACCGTGTGATGGTACCCTTCAATCTTCGCGGCAAGTGGACTGTTGAAAAGGTTACGCCCGCCGGCGAATACACTGTGGAAGAAGTCGTGGCCGTCCTGAAGGACGACAAGGGCAACACACGTGAATGCAAGATCATGCAGATCTGGCCGGTCAAGATGCCGATCAAGTGCTACGCCGAACGTCTGCGCCCGACCGAATCCATGGCATCCAAGCTTCGTACAATCGATACTTTCTTCCCCGTCGCCAAGGGCGGCACCTTCTGCGTGCCGGGTCCGTTCGGTGCCGGCAAGACCGTACTCCAGCAGATCATGTCCCGTAACGCCGAAGTGGATATCGTAATTATCGCGGCCTGCGGCGAGCGCGCCGGCGAGGTGGTGGAAACGCTCCGCGAATTCCCGGAACTGACCGACCCGCGCACTGGCAAAAGCCTGATGGAACGCACATTGATCATCTGTAACACCTCGTCGATGCCGGTGGCCGCCCGCGAAGCATCGGTATATACCGGCGTGACCCTGGCCGAATACTACCGCCAGATGGGGCTTGATGTCCTTCTGCTGGCCGACTCCACCTCCCGCTGGGCACAGGCCTTGCGCGAAATGTCCGGCCGCCTGGAGGAAATCCCCGGCGAGGAAGCTTTTCCGGCCTATCTCGAATCCGTAATTGCTTCGTTCTACGAACGTGGCGGCGCGGTTCGGCTCAACGACGGCAACATTGGAACGGTAACGATTGGCGGCACGGTTTCTCCGGCCGGCGGTAACTTTGAAGAACCCGTCACCCAGGCCACGCTCAAGGTGGTCGGCGCCTTCCACGGTCTTTCCCGTGCCCGCTCCGATGCCCGCCGCTATCCGGCCATCGACCCGCTCGATTCCTGGAGCAAGTATCCCAGTGTCGTCGATGCAGAAATGGTGGCCAAGGCCCGCAAGGTGCTGCGAAGCGGCAGTGAAGTCGGCCAGATGATGAAGGTGGTCGGTGAAGAAGGCACATCGATCGACGACTTCGTACTGTATCTGAAGTCTGAATACATCGACGCAACCTACCTTCAGCAAAACGCTTTCAACGAAACCGATGCTGCCAATTCGGTTGAGCGTCAGGAATACGTGTTTGCGAAACTGCTCAAGCTAATGGACACGAAGATGAAGTTCGAGAACAAGGACAAGGCCCGCTCCTTCTTCCAGCAGCTCACGCAGACCTGCCGTGACTGGAACAAC
>JBNKSB010000039.1:0-10106 GCA_050297095.1 Pontiella sp.
TTTGGGGATGCTGGGTAAGTGCCCGGGTGGCGCCTTCCTCTTCGGCGAGGCGCATCTTTTCCGCCAGTACCTCATCCTCAGACGCCTGCACAGAGCGTTGCCACATTCCGAGCACCGCCAGTACCACGCAAATGAAAACGGAAACACCTGCTATGAGAATCCAGTCCATCTTGCCAATACATCCCTAAAATAACTTAAACCCGAGGAGAAACACCCCATTTCTTCCGATAACGATGGAACTGTTTTTCGCGGATAAAGGACGACCAAAATAACCTTACAAAACATTAAGGATACGGTCTTGGCATCTGCCTCGACCGAGGCCGCCTCCTCTCCGCCAACACCGTTTACACAATGGTTTTGGTACATTCCGATTCGTTGAAGCCGGAAGACGAGCAAAGCAGACCACGGACGGCGAAGGTCGCCCTCTAAAGAACGGACGGCTGAGATAGCCGTCCCAGTCTTTACGCGTTCACCAGATGACCAACCTCAAAGCCGGCATCCTCGATCATGCGCTTGTCGGCATCAAAGTTCTGCCCACCGGTCGTGAGGTAGCCGTTGGTAAACATGGAGTTGGCCGGATAGAGGGAGAGCGGCTGGAGATCGCGCAGGCAGGTTTCGCGGCCGCCGGCAATGCGCACTTCGGCGCAGGTCAGCACGAAGCGGAACATGGCCAGCGTACGCAGGCAGTCGTTGGGCGTCACACGAGTCGATCCTTCGAGCTTGGTGCCCTCGCGAGGATCGAGAAAATTGATCGGCGCCGAATCGGCCTTCAGCTCCTTGAGAGCCATGGCCAGATCAACGCGGTCTTCGAGGGTTTCGCCCATGCCGATCAGCCCGCCGCAGCAGAGATCCAGCCCGACTTTCTTGACGGTCTTCGCCGTTTCCACCCGATCCTCGTATTGATGGGTCGAGCAGATCGAAGGATAAAAGTTGGCCGAGGTTTCGAGGTTGTGGTTAAAGCGGTCGACCCCGGACTCCTTCAGGCGGCGCGCCTTTTCCTCGGAAAGAAAGCCCATGGAAGCACAGAGTTCGAGCTGCGGATACTGCTGCTTGATGCGCGAGGCGGCCTCGGTGATCACCTTCATTTCGTTTTCCGACGGCGCGCGCGAGCTGGTGACAACGCAATAGCGCAGGGCCTGCATTTCGGCGGCATCCTGCGCACCCGTCACGATTTCGTCGGCGGTCTGCATTTCATATTCATCGACCTCGGCGTTGGAACTTTTCGACTGGCTGCAGAACGAGCAGTCCTCGGGACAAACACCACTCTTGGCATTTTTCAGCACATGCAGGCTGACTTTCTTGCCGAACCAGTTCTTGCGGATCAGATAGGCCGCCTGCAATACTTCCAGCAGTTCGTCGTCGGACGACTCCAGCACCGCCAACGCCTCTTCGCGGCTGATCGGCTCGCCCCCATCCAATATCCTGTTTGCCAAAGCTTTCCAATCCATGATCATTTCCCTCATATTTAAAGGGGCGAGACCATATACATCATCCCGCGGGTTGTAAACAGAATGGTTTGGCCAATTCCGTACTACCAAACCGTCTTGATGGAACCGCCATCGACAGCAACGGTCTGACCAGTAATGTAGCTGGCGGCATCGGACAGCAGGAAGGCGCCGAGCCGGCCGAATTCCTCGATGGAACCATAGCGCCGCAATGGAATCCCCAGCTCGTTGGCGGCTTTGATTTCCTCGAAATCAACCCCTTGTTTGCCGGCGTTCATGGCGTCGAGCGAACGGACCCGATCCGTATCAATCCGTCCCGGCATGAGGTTGTTGATCCGGATGTTTTCGGGGGCAAGCTGCCGCGACAGGCTTTTGGCGAGACTGGTCACGCCGGAGCGCATCACGTTGGAAAGCAACAGGAAATCGATCGGCTCCTTCACGGAGCAGGAAGTGATGGTAAGAATCGACCCGCTCCCCGCTTGGCGCATGGGAGGAAGCACAGCGCGGATCATGCGCACCGCACTCATCAGCGTCAGCTCAAAGGCGGCCTGCCAGTCGTCGTCATTAAAATCGTCGAAGTTACCGGCGGGCGGTCCGCCGGCATTGACGACCAGCATGTCAACTCCGCCAAAGGTATCGGTTGTATTGTCCAGCCACTGCAGAATGGAATCGGGATCGGAGGCATCGAGAACACTGGCCAGAACTTCGGATCCGGTTTCCTCGATCAGCAGATCGGCCGCATCAAAAACCTCCGACTCCGTGCGGCTGCCAATCGATACCAGCGCGCCTTCGCGAGCCAGCTCGCGGGCAATGCCGAATCCCAACCCCTTGCTGGAGGCCGCCACCATCGCCACCTTGCCACGCAGTCCCAGATCCATACGTTTTCCTTCCTGTTAGTCCCGTCAACCCCTATTCTGTTTTCCCTTCCATCCAGTTGGCAATGGCATAGAGCTCTTCGGCGGAATACTCCCCGTTCAGCTTCACGAAATCCGCCCCGTTAACATATTCGATGTAGGGATCATCGAGTTCCAGGCAACCGCAGGGGCCCTTTGCTTTTTGAATCATATCCTTGGGTGATCCTCTCATGATAAATCTCCTTAATTTAACAGGACTACTCTAGTCGCATTTACCCGGTTGTCAAAGCGTTGTTGCATCATTGATCAGACTTCGCCAAAGTGCGGTTTATGAGTGAAGACTGGATCCAACCCATACTCGACGAAGCGAAAAACCAAGGACTCGAACGAATGGCGCGCGTCTACCCCGAGGCCGGCGGCAAGATGGTCATCGACGGCAAGGAGGTGCTGAACTTTTCGAGCAACGACTACCTCGACCTGGCCCGCCATCGCCATGTGATGGACTGCGCCCGCGAAGCACTGGACCAATACGGGGTCGGCTCTACCGCCTCGCGCCTCGTGACTGGCACGCTACCGATCCATGAAGAGCTGGAGGCCCGAATCGCAAAGGAGAAAGGTTATCCGTCGGCGCTCGTCTTCGGCGCAGGCTACATGGCCAACGCTGGCACCATTCCCGTAATCGCCGGGCGTGACGACCTGATCTTTGCCGACAAGCTCGTCCACGCCAGCATGATCGACGCCTGCAAACTAAGCGGCGCCAAGCTGGTACGCTTTGCCCACAACGATACATCCGCCCTTGAACAGCGGCTGGAACAACATGCGGGGGCCAAGGGCCGCAAGCTCATCATTACCGAGTCCGTTTTCAGCATGGACGGCGACATCGCGCCGTTACCAGAAATTGCCGCGCTCGCCGAAAAACACGACGCGATGCTGATGGTCGACGAAGCGCACTCCACCGGAACGTTCGGCCCAAACGGTGCTGGCCTGATCCGCGAACATGGCTTGGAAAAATCGGTGACCATCTCCATGGGTACCATGAGCAAAGCGATGGCAGGCTTCGGCGGATTTGTCGCCTGCACCGAAAACCTTCGCAAGCTGCTGGTCAACTCGGCGCGCGCATTCATCTACACCACCGCACCACCACCGGCCGTTATCGGCGCTGCGCTAGGTGCGCTCGATGTGCTTGAAGCCTCGCCCAACCTCGGCAACATTCTACAGGCCAACGCCGACCATTTTCGGTCATTGCTGCACGATGCCGGACTCGACACCCTGCAAAGCCGAAGCCAGATCATTCCGATCGTGATCGGTGACAATGAAAAGGCCGTTGCGGTTTCCCAGAAGCTCCGCGAAGAGGGCATCATCGCCGCCGCCATCCGCCCGCCGACGGTTCCCGCCGGCTCCGCCCGCCTGCGCATCTCCATTACCCTTGCCCATCACGTCGACGACCTTGAACGCGCCGCCAAACTCATTATCTCGGCGGTCAGGAATTAACCACGAAGAAAGGAAGGACACGAAGCAACACAAAGAGAAACTGAACAGCTTCGTGCTCTTCGTGCCTTCGTGGTTAAAAAATGAATCCGTTGTTGCTTCTTATTACGGGCTGGGCGCATGGCGCTGAGGCGGTGCAGCCGATGGCCGATGCACTGGCCGAAGATTTCGATGTCCGGATTCTGACGGGCGCGCAGGTTTTGAATAACCGTACGATTCCCGACGCCGACTTTATCGTTACCGGTTCGATGGGCGGATTGCTGGCGATGGAGCATTTACCCGCATCCTGCAAAAAGCTGGTGCTGATTTCTTCCTCCGCGAAGTTTTGCGCCGGCGGTGACTATCCGTGCGGTACGCATGAAAAGGTACTGCGCCGCATGATCCTACAGCTGAGACGCAACCCCGAAGCAGTCCTCGATGATTTCTTCCAGAACGTACATTTCCCGCATCGGGAAAGCCGGGCGGCCATGGACATGCGAAAGAATGCTTCGTTTGATTTAGACGACCTTGTTGCCGGCTTGGACTATCTGCTTCAGTCGGATGTGCGCGACAAGGTGCCAAACATCGGAATCCCGGTTTTGCTCCTGCATGGGAAGGAAGATCGGATCATTCCGGTGGGCGCATCGGAGTGGCTGCACGACAATCTTCCGGAAAGCCGGCTGCAGGTAGTTGAAAACGACGGACATGCGTTGCCCGCCCACCACTTCGGAACCATCATGACGTCGATCCACCGGTTTCTATCAGCGGATTAAGCCTATTTCAGCGTATCGCTGATCGCGGCACTCATGGAGGCCGGGAAGGCGACAATCAACACGCGCTTCAGAGCCGTAATATAGTCGACCTGCCACGGGCAACGCTGAATGATCGTGAGCAACAACGCCACCACCAGCAGCGAAAAGAAATAGATTGAGCACACGCGCTTTATGAATTTCAGCGTGTTGCCCTTCATGTGCATCCGGTAAAAGTTGAAGTAGACAAACAGCGAAATGAAAAGGATGGAAAGACCACTGAGTGCCAGCACATTCGGCAAGGCCAGCTCGGCCCCCAGCGTCCAGGTCTCTTCGGTAAAGGCCACGGGCACGGCGAGGAGTGACGCCCCGACAATCACCTGCATCAGGTCGCGCACATTGAATTCAACCATGAACGGTTTCAAAACGTGTTGCACCACTTTGCCGGTTTCATCAATGACCGGAATCACCTGGTGCAGGTAGCCTTCGATCCGCTTAAAGGTTTCCTTGCCCTGCTGGTTTAAATAATCAGGCCCTCGCATGCTCAATCTTCCTTAGCGGATGCTGCGGATTGTTCCTTGATGGAGTAGAAACGCGTAGTCGGGTAGGCCAGATCGATATCCGGTTCCTGGGCAAAGGCATCGAGAATATTTTCCCAGATCTTTTGTTCCGTGCCGCGCCGCTGGCGCGGATCGACGAGATAGCGGATGGTTAGCATAACACCGCTGTCCTTGACCGAGGTGTAGACCGTGGGGGTTAGCTTGCCGGCTACGATGAGGTATTTCTGGGCGGCGTGACGGATCTGTGCCTGCGCGCCCTGCGAAAGATATTCCGCGTTTTCACGACCGATTCCCAGCAGCAGTTCCTTGGCCTTCTTCCAGTTGCTCTCGAAGGTGATCAACACCGGGATCTCGTTCCAGATATACTCGAAGCCAATGTGGTAGTTGGAGAGGGGTGATCGCAGCGCCAGACTGTTGGGAACGTGAACAATCCGACCGGTGCTTTGGTCCGCATCAACCCAATTTCCGACTTCCACGATGCTGAACTGGAAGAGACGGATATCGATGACGTCGCCTTTGAAATCTTCGAGCTGGATGCGATCACCTACACGGAAGGGCTTGCGGGCCTGAATAAAAAAGAAGCCGGCCATGTTGGCAATGGTGTCGTGCATGGCCACGGCGAGGCCGGCACTGGCCAGCCCCAGGAAGGTACTCAGGGATTGGATGCCCTGAAACCAGATTGAGCCAATGACGATGATCACGATAAAGGTATAGACATAGCTGACCGTCCGTCGGATATGGTAGCGCCGCCTGTCATCCTCCACCTTGCGACAGACAAGCTTGGAGGTTAATGTCTTCAACGCAAACAGCAAAACCAGCCAACCGACCGTAAACAGCAGCTTTTCCGCAGTAGCCGTTTCGATGTGAAGAATCTCGGAAATTTGATTGATCATATCTCGTCTCTGGTAACGCCCATTGTCCTTGAATCACCATTACCCTGATACGCTCTTGATGTAAAGAAGATCGATCGGTTCAAGCCGGGGAAATCATGCCTCAAATGAATCTTTGGCGCTTTTCCTTGCAGAACAAGGTGTTTCTAGCGCTATCATGCGACATGGTTGCTCGATTTAGCTATTTTCACATCCTTGTCTTGGCCTGGGTCATCGCGACACAGGCGATCGGCGACCGGGCATCGGCAGATACCCTAGCCGAACGACTCGAGGGATCTGTTTCCGGCGTGGAGATTCATCCCGCATGGGCTCCCGACGATTCCGCGCTTTATATACACGAGGCGGAGCAGATCAACCGTATTGATCTCTCAACCGGCAAGCGTTCGCCGATGATCAATTCCAAAGCGGTCTCCGAATTCATTGAAAGCGATTCTTTCCACCTGGAACGGTTCAGCATTTCCGACGAGAACGAATTCATCTGTTTAATCCAAGCCGGCAAGGCCTATTGGGTCTTAAGCATCAACAACAACGACATTGCATATGTAAAGCCGGAGAAGGACCCTTTTGCCTTGGCTCCAGTGCGCGAGAAACAAGCGGTACGAAGCCACCGGTACGGTGGAGAAACCGCCATCATTTTCTTCAACAATACCGATAAACCGCAACAGATCTTCTGGGCGGATAGTGCCGGAATACCTCAACCCTATGCCATCGTTGAACCGGGAAAATGCTATCGGCAACACACCTTTGCCGGAGATGCATGGATCGCAAACGGCCTCGGCTTTGTTGGCCGGGACGAACCGTCCACGGCCTATATGAACGCCACTTCGAATCCTCTGAAAGTCCCTGAAAAACATCCGGAACGTGACGAAAAATGGGCCACCTCTTTCCTCAACAACAATCTGTTCATAAAAAACCGCGAAACCGGCAAGGAAACCCAGCTGACATCCGATGGCACACCAGACTGGAAATACTGCGGGCCCGCCATCGAATCGCCCGACGGGCGCTATCTGATTGCCATACGCGAAAAGGCTGGAGAAAACCGGCATATCGACCTGGTCGAAGCCGCACCGAAGGGTCAGCTCCAACCCCGTACGGTTTCCATCCCCTACCCCAAGCCCGGCGACCGCATTGCCCAACGAAAGCCGTGCCTCTTCGACCTGAAATCCATGAAGACGGTCCCGCTGGATGATGAGCTGTTTCCCAATCCTTGGGATGTCTACGACTTCCATTGGGCCCCCGACAGCAAGCGCCTGTTCTTCATCTACAACGAACGCGGCCACCAGACTGCGCGTTTGCTCGCCATTCAGGCAAAGACCGGAAAAGTGGCCATCGTCGCTGAAGAAACAAGTCGAACCTTCATCGACTGGACCAACAAACTCAATGTCCACCATCTCGATAAAACCGACGAAGCCATCTGGATGTCGCAACGGTCCGGGTGGAACCATCTATACCTGATCGATCGGAAAACCGGAAAAGCCAACCCGATCACCTCCGGGGAATGGGTGGTCCGCAACATTGAACGCGTCGATGAGGAGAAGCGGGAAATCCTGTTTCGCGCCTGCGGGGTTTATTCCGGCATGGACCCCTACTATTTTCAATACGCCAGGGTGTCCTTCGATGGCTCGAACCTGACGTGGCTGACTCAAGGAAACGGCACCCATACGGTTAGCTTTTCACCAGAGGGCAAATATTATATCGACAGCTGGTCGCGGGTCGACCAGCCCCCCGTGCACGAGCTGCGACGGTATGGCGATGGAAAAAAGATCATGACACTTGGACAGGCGGATGCCTCGGCACTGTTGCAAATCCATCCCTATCTTCCGGAGCCGTTCTGCGCAAAAGGGCGCGACGGAGAGACCGATATCTATGGTGTCATCTACCGCCCGTCGGATTTTGACCCCGAACGGAAATATCCCGTTGTAGAAAGTATCTATGCCGGCCCTCAGGATTTCTTCGTGCCGAAGGCATTCAAGCCCTATCGTGCCATGCAGCAGCTGGCCGAGCTGGGCTTCATGGTCGTGCAGATTGACGGCATGGGCACCAATTGGCGCTCCAAGAAGTTTCATGATGTTTGTTGGAAGAACCTCAAGGATGCCGGCTTCCCGGACCGGATCGCATGGATGAAGGCGGCGGCGGAAAAATATCCGTGCATGGATTTAAGCCGGGTTGGAATCTACGGCACGTCCGCCGGCGGACAAAGTGCGATGCGTGCCGTAATCGACCACGCCGACTTCTACAAGGCCGCGGCCGCCGACTCCGGATGCCATGACAACCGCATGGATAAAATCTGGTGGAACGAGCAGTGGATGGGCTGGCCGGTCGATGAGAGCTACATCGAAAACTCCAACATGGTTGATGCCCATAAGCTGGGGGGCAAACTGTTGCTGACCGTCGGGGCCATGGATAGCAATGTTGATCCCTCCTCGACCATGCAGGTGGTGGACGAGCTGATCAAGGCAGACAAGGATTTCGAGCTGATGGTCTTCCCCTCCGCCGGTCACGGAGCCGGTATGGGGACATACGGAACGCGCTTGCGCGAGGACTTTTTCATAAGGAATCTGCAATAGGAAAATTCGTTTCTTCCCGTGATTGCAATGACCCCTCAAATGCCGCAATGTCCGCGCCAAATTAAGGAACAATCCATGATATCCAAACGATTTTCAGCCGCTGCAGAAACCTACGACCGCCACGCCCGCCCACAGCTGGCCCTAGCCCAGTCGGTCGTCTCCATGCTGCCGGAAATGTATCCGGAACAAATTCTGGAACTCGGCGCCGGAACCGGCCAGCTGACCCGCCTGCTTACGGACCGATTCCCGGATGTACTGATCGACGCCGTCGACCTGGCCGGAAAGATGGTCGCGCACAGTCAGGCCAAGTTCCAGCGTTTCCCGCAAATCAACTGGATCGTGGGCGATGCCCAGACCTGGAGGGGGGAAGATCCTTATCCGCTGATTGTTTCCAGTGCCGCCCTGCACTGGACGACCAACTTGAAGGCCACCTGCGAGAATATCTACGCCAACCTGGAACCGGGAGGAACCTTCGCGCTGGGCATGATGCTGAAGGGAACACTCAAGGAGCTTCACGAGCTGCGGAATGAAATTGCTCCCGAAAAAACGCCGGCAGTCACCCTACCCACCTACGAGGAAACCAAGGCCTGCCTTCAGGCCGCCGGCTTCAAGCTCGAGCGCCGCAAGCACAGTGATGAGGAAATTCTCTACGATGACGCTTCGGCATTCCTCAAAGCCATCCACGAGCAGGGAGTCACGGGCGGCAAGGTCAGCGCGGGAAATGCACCGCTCAGCCGCACTGAACTTGCGCAACTGGTGGCCGACTATCAGGAAAACTATGCCGCCGACGGCGGCGTCTACGCCACCTACGAAACGGCTACTTTCTTGCTGAGCAAATAATTTTCAGGCAAAGTGCGTCTGCTATGAGAGGACTATTTGTTACAGGAACCGATACCGGCGTCGGGAAAACCGCGTTCAGCGCCCTGTTGCTTGCTGAAATTCGTCGCCGCAAGATCAACGCCGCACCGATCAAACCGGTGCAAACAGGCTGTAAGCGTGTAGGCGACAGTGATCCCGCAAGTCTGGAGCCTAGTGCCTCTTGCCTTTCTGTGCCGGATCTGGATTATTCGTTGTCGATGGCTTCGATGGTGGTCCCGGCCGATGAGTACAGGAACATGGCCCCCTATACCTACGAGCCCGCCTGTTCGCCGCATCTTGCGGCCGAGCTGGCCAGTGCCGACATCGATATCGCTGAAATCGTGATTGCCGCACGTACACTGGCCTCGGAATACGAGTTCGTCATAGCCGAAGGCGCGGGCGGTATCATGGTTCCTCTCAACCGTCGAGAAACGACTCTCGATCTCATGCAGGCCCTCAAGTTTCCCGTATTGATCGTTGCCCGTCCCGGACTGGGAACGATTAACCACACTCTGCTTTCGATTCGTGCCTTGCGCTCCGATGGCCTGGAAATTGCCGGCATCGTTTTTGTCGCGAACGAACCCGACGAACCTGGCTTCATCGAAGAAGATAATGCCGTCACGATTGAACAGTTCGGCAAGGTGCCGATTCTGGGAACCATCCCCTACTGCGCCCCATTAACCGATCCCAACCCCCGCTATGCCGATCTCCCCATT
>JBNKSB010000040.1:0-6456 GCA_050297095.1 Pontiella sp.
GCGGCGGCGTTGGCGGTCTCGTCGGCCCAATACTGGTTTGGATCGATGCGGATGCGCAGCAGCGACATGCCGATCGTATCGTAGAGCGCGTCGTTTTTGACGGGGGTAAGCTGTCCGCTCCACGCGCTGGAAAAACCGAAACCGTCGATCTCCTGCTGATCCGAGGCCATATCCACGTTGCACACGGCCGCATGGGCGTTAATGGAAAGTACGCCCGCCGCAACGGCAACGGACGTTTTCTTGAATTTCATAGGTAAACTCCAATAATCAATGAACCGTGCCGCACAGCAGCCAAACACGAACCGCTTCTCGATTTCGCTATCTGGTTCCGACCCTCCTGCGGCCCAGTAATGAAAGCATTTTCTCCGCGTAGCGTTTCCCCAGCATCCGGTAACCTTCCGCCGTAAAGTGCAGCTTATCCTCATGCACCGGGCAGCCTTTCGATGAAATCACATGGGCCGTGGGAATGGTATCGGGAAGGTCCTTGATGATCGTATTCATGTAGGCACAGGCCCCGCCCTGGTCTTCGTTTACCATTTCGCCGACCAGCAACGGAACGTTCTTGGCCTTCAGGTTCAGGTCCTTGAGCAGGTTCTTGTAAATGCCATTGACCTTGTTCGGCCATTCCTTATCGCCATTGTTGGACTCCCCCTGGTGCAGGAGGATACCCTTGATCACGCCGTCCTTCTGCGCCAGCTTCGCCATGTCGACCAAGCGCTGGTAGGGATTCCCACCATAGGCCTTGACGGTATTCTTCAACCAGTCCGGCGCCGTCTCGACATACGACTGGTAGGAATCCTTTTCGAACAGCTCGATGCAGCACCCGCCGACGGAGACATTGATGATGCCCACCTTGATGTTCTTCGGGAGGCTGGCCACCATCGTCCGTCCGAAATAGTCGGCCGGGCACAGTCCTGCTCCGGGCCGGCACAGCGGCGGCTCCGCCGCATACCACTTGCCCTGCTCCCGGCCCTGTTCCGGAAAATCGACCGCGGCCATCATCTTGAACCGTTTGTCCACCGGCCCCTTGTCCTGCTCCTCGATGCCCGGATAACCCTCCATGTTTGACTGGCCGAAGCACAGGAAAATGTAGAAATTCGGATCCCTTGCATACGCACCGGAAGCGAACAAAAGCAATCCCGCCAATACGAAAAACCCCTGCTTCAATTTCATGCCATCCCCTCCTTGTCCCCTACGGTTCAACAATCAGCAAACTTTCCGGCCTTATCTACTTAGTCACAAACCGCCACCAGTCGAGATTCGCCAGCGTCCCGTCCCCGCCGGAAAACTTCAGGTAGAGATCGTGAAGCCCCGTCGCGCCGGCCACATCGCCCTCGGTGTTATTCCAATTCTGTCCGCCACCGCTCGCGGGAACTTCGACTTTGGCGATCCGCTTTCCGTCTAAACTATCGAGCCGCAGCTCAATCGTGCATTCCTTGGCTTCGCCGGCGGTTTTCAAGATCACCTTGGATGCGCCTTTGTCCCCGAAATCGACGCCGGCGATCTTGATCCAATCGCCATCCTGTGTATCGGTGACATTCATACCGCCTTCCTCGCAGGGTTCGGTCTCGATGCCCTTCTGGGCGGCGAAGGTCTCCGCTTCCACGCGGGCATAGGGATTCACATGTCCGACCTGCTCCACGCCATCGGGAGTGTATTCAACCTTCTTGATCGTGCCATCCTTGTTGTAATCGAAGGATTCGATCGCAATATTGCGGCGGAATCCACCGGGAATGCCGGCCTCCTTGGCGACGATGCGGTTGTGGTAGACATGGTACCACGTTCCCTTGAATTCAAACTCGCAGGCATGGTTGTTGTTATTGTTGATCGGCGGCTGGTCGGCCACGATACCGGTGTATTCGAACCCTTCGGTGGGCTTGTCGCTCATCATGTAATCGATGCGCATACCGGCATTGGGCGTGGTGGAGTAGGAGAAATAATACTTACCGTTCCGCTTCCAAACCCAAGCAGCCTCGAAAAAGTTCGGTGCATGCATCTTGATCACGTCGCCGTCGAGCGAGACCATGTCCTTTTTCAGTTTCGCGACCCGAACATTGTCGTCGCCGTTGCCACCGAAATAGATATAGGCCTGCCCGTCGTCATCGATGAACACCCCCGGATCGAACAGCCACATGTGTTCGGCGGGCTGGACGCCGGGTGTTCCGTGATTGAGCAACGCCTTGCCGACCACATCCTTAAAGGGACCAACCGGCTTGTCGCTGGCCACGACGCCAATGTCCGCTCCACCGTTTCCGAAATAGAGATAGGTTTTCCCGTCGCGCTCAATTGCACAGGGCGCCCAGGTTTTATGGGCCCATTTTGTATCCCGCTCCGCATCGAACACGACTCCATGGTCCGTCCAGTTCTTCATGTCGCTGCTCGAAACGCAGACCACGTTGGGAATGTTGTAGCCCCCTTCCAGCGGACTCTCGTCATCGTTGGAGCAGTAGACATAGACGCGGTCCTTTGTCACGAGCACCGACGGGTCCGCCAGATACCGATTTGAGACAATCGGATAATCGGCAACAGCCTGCGCGGCACACCCGCAAACCGCAGTGAGAAACAACAAAGACCGCATATTTATGTTTTTCATGGGAAACAACCTTTCAGAACACGTTTAAAACCCACGGGACGGAGAGCAAGACCCGCTCCCACCACTACCCCCATTCAACCAAGTATTTATGAAAACACAGTCAACCAACAACTGGCAACGGATGATTCTGAACCCAAAATCGATTTTTATGAAACCGATCGTCCAAACTCTAATCCGAGCCGTCGATTGCGCCATCCACCCGGTAATAGTCGAATTCAACATAGCCCCCGGGCTTTTCGGTGGCCTGGTTGAACAGGCCGAAGCGGTAGCCCATAAAATGCTTGAGGTCGTAGGACATGTTCAGCGTATCGCCGATGGATTTCCATTTCTTGCCATCCAGGCTGTAGTAGAACATGGCCTTGTCCGTCTGATTCCTGAAGTCGCAGTCGATCTTAAAGTAGGCCACCTTCTGCTTCAGCGAAACGGCATCAACCTCTTCGGGGGATCCATTTTGTGCGCTGACCATGACGATCGAGGTTTTGCCATGCTCCTTTTTGACTCCGACATAGCCATACTTGTACTGCAACGCAATGAGGCCGGCGATGTCACCATCTTTCATCTGACTTACATTGATGCACGTCGATGCGGAACTGACAGGTCCGAAGGTCCGCTGCGTAAGCATATTGCGCGCACTCAGCACGTCCTCGTCGACTCTCCCTGTGGTGATGCGCAGGCGTCCGGGATTCTGGAGAATATCCCAATGGTCGTTGTCGGGATTATGATTCCACTGCCATGCCAGCGGCAGTTTTGGATCGCCCGGTTTGCGCTCGAACTCGTCGGAGGCGACAATACCCCGGATCCCTTTGGAATTGTCAGGCAGGTTCAGTGTTTCAGGCACCTTGCCATCTACCCCGATCACGGGCCATCCATCTGCCCACTTCACCGGCACCAGATAGGGAATGCGGCCCACGGCTCCTCGGTCACCAAACAGATAGGCGTACCAATCGCCTTCGGGGGTAGTAACGAGTCCGCCTTGGGCAACGCCCTGATCCTTGAAGCCGATCCGACCTTCATAGGGACCTTCAATGTTATCCGCGCGATAAATCAGCACCGTGCGAAACCAGTGGCTTCGCGGCGATCCGATCAGGAAAAGATAATACTTCCCATCGACTTTAAACATCTGGGAGCCTTCGGCGTTGAGGCCGCCGACTTCATTTTCACCGAACGCCAGGTTGGCGTTTTCAATGATCACCTTGCTGGTTCCACCCGACTTGATGCCCGAGATATCCTCCTTGAGTTCGGTCAGCGATATCCGCCCGCCACCGCTGATCATGTACACGCGCCCGTCATCGTCGAAAAACAGTGAATTATCGTGGAGCACCGGGCTGAACTCAACGGCCTTCCAGGGCCCCTTTTCAATATCCTTGGTGGAATAGACATGCGTCTTGCCGGACGTCGCGGAAAAGGTGGACACGTAATAGATGCCGTTGTGATACCGCAGGCTGCTGGCCCAGGAACCCTTGCCATAACAGCTTTGCCCGTTTTCGAGATTCATCTTGTCGTTCTCGACCAGCCGGTCGTAGGCATAGTTGATGATTTCCCAATTGACCAGATCCTTCGACTTCATGATCGGTACGCCCGGGCTCATGTGCATCGTGGTGCTACTCATGTAGTAGGTGTCGCCGACGCGAATCATCGACATGTCCGGCACATCGGCCCAGATGATGGGGTTCGCGGCCTTTCCGCCCCTTGCCGTTGAACCCGCAAACAACCCGATGATCACCAATATAAACAATCTTCCCCTCATCTCATCTTTCCCTTCTCGATGTTATCGCCCAGCCGCAATCCGCTCGCCGACGCGGTAGAATTCAAAATCAACGTATCCCCCGACGGTCTCCGTTGCATAATTAAAAAGTCCGAAACGATAGCCCATGAATTGCTTTGTGAAGGTGTAGACCATCTGTAGCGATTCCCCGATCTCCACCCACGTTCCCCCATCCAGACTGTAGTAGAAAAAGGCTTTGTCCGTCCGGAAATCGCAGTCGATCTTGAAGTAGACCTTCGCCTGTGCGAGTGGAACTCGTTCTACTTCCTCGCAGGAAGAACTCAAGGTGTCGACCATGACGATCGACTGCTTGCCTTCCCCCAGATCAAGGCCGAGCCGTGCCCGGACCATGACAATCGACCTTTGGCCGTTTTCCATTTTCACACCGACATAACCGTACTTGTTCTGCAGGGCAATCAGTCCGGCAATATCCCCATCCTTCATGTGGCTTGTATCTATGCAGGTGGTCGACGATCCTGCGGGACCAAAGGTGCGCTGGGTGAGCGTATTGCGCGCGCCGAGCACATCCTGGTCGACCCTCCCCGTCGTGATACGCAATCGGCCGGGATTCTGGAAAACATCCCAGTGGTCGTTGTCGGGGTTATGGTTCCACTGCCACGCCAGCGTCAGTTTTGGATCGCCCGGGTTGCGCTCGAACTCATCGGAGGCGACAATACCCCAGATCCCCTTGGAATTGTCGGGCAGGTCCAGCGTATCGGGAGCCTCGCCGTCTACCCCGATCACGGGCCAGCCATCCTTCCATTCCACGGGGACGAGGTGGGGAATGCGACCGACCGCCCCGCTATCGCCGAACAGGTAGGCATACCATTTCTCGTCGGGCGTATCGACCAATCCGCCCTGAGCAATGTGCCGGTCCTGCAGCGCGATGCGCCCCTCATAAGGTCCGGTGATCCTGTCGGCACGGTGGATGAGCACGGTGCGGGACCAATGGCTCCTGGGCGAGGCGATATTGAAGAGATAGTACTTGCCGTCGACCTTGAACAGCTGGGAACCCTCTGCGGGCAGACCGCCCACCTCTTCGGCGCCAAACACCAGGTTTGCATTTTCGATGATCACCTGGTTTATGCCGCCGGGCTTGATCCCCGAGGCATCGGGGAGCAGTTCGGTGAGCATGATCTTTCCGCTGCCGTTGACCATGTACACGCGGCCGTCGTCGTCGAAGAACAGGGAGTTGTCGTGCAGCACAGGCTCGAAAGAGACCGCCTTCCACAGCCCCTTTTCGATATCCTGGGTGGAATAGACATGCGTCTTGCCGGACGTTGCGGAAAAGGTGGACACGTAATACGTGCCCTTGTGATACCGCAGGCTGCTGGCCCAGGAGCCCCTGCCGTAGGCATTCTTTCCGTTCTCCAGGTTCATGGCATCGTTCTCGACCAGCCGGTCGTAGGCATAGTTGACGATCTTCCAGTTCACCAGATCCTTCGATTTCATGATCGGCACCCCTGGACTCATGTGCATGGTCGTGCTGCTCATGTAGTAGGTGTCGCCGACCCGAATCATGGACATGTCCGGCACATCGGCCCAGATGATGGGGTTGGCCGCCATTTCCCCGCACGCTATTCTTCCGATGAACAAACCGACACATACCATTGCGACTGCGGTTCTTTTGTTCATCCCCATCCTTGCATTTTCAGTTTCTGTTCCTGCGGCATAAATCCCGCCGAATACGTTAAGCTCTACTCAGGCCATTTATCTTCATCAGACATTCGCTCTCCGCATCCCTTCCGTTCATTCGCTGCATCTAAAACCGCATGAAGAAATCCCAGGTCTCTTTTGAGATCCAGTTTTCATCCGATCCGGGATCCCGCATATAATCGGTATGGCCGCCGACGAAGGAGCCGAACATCACGGGATATTCCTTCGGTAGCCCTTTAAATTCGGTGGTGACATGTTCGGGTGTCGTTGCCAGAGGGATTTCGGGAAGTTTTGAAAGCCCGTTGTCCTCAACGTGCGTTAGGACACAATATTTTCCGCCCTCTTTCTTCTCGTCTGAATTGATCCACTTGCACAGGCCGTCCTCCGTGCCGGTCGTACTGAAAAACGCAAGGGGTTTGTGCCGGTTCCGAGGAAGATAGAT
>JBNKSB010000041.1:0-15078 GCA_050297095.1 Pontiella sp.
CCCGAAGGCGCCGTTTAATGTCTCGGTCCGCCCTTCGGATGGAAAAGCAGCACTCTCGTGGCAGTCCCGTGATAATAACGTGACGTATATTGTAAAGCGTGCTCTGAAGGAAGAGGGACCTTATGCCATCTTGGCGGAAGGTAAAGGTACAGAGTATGTCGATGCATCCGCCCGTGCCGGGACACTGTATTACTACACCGTCGCGGCGAGTAATGGAGAGAAAACGTCGCCGGACAGTGAAGCCGTTCCTGTCATTTTGTCCGACGAGGCCTCGTCATGGACGTCGCAGGATATTGGCGGCGTGGCGGTCGAGGGCTCCTGCGGGCAGGCGGGAGATACGTTTCTGGTTCGGGGATCAGGTTCCGATATCTGGTCTCGCCATGATGAATTTCAGTATGTCTATAAATCGCTGGATGGAGATGGAGTCATTACTGCGAAAGTGGAGAGCATGACGGATACCGAAGCCTGGGCGAAGGCCGGGTTGATGGTTCGCGAGACGCTGGACACCGATTCGCGCCAGATGATTCTGTTTATGTCTCCTTCGCAGGGCGCTGCTCTGCAGGGACGGACCGGAACCGGTGGAGAAACCGCCGGATTTTCTGCAGAAGGCAGACTGCGTGCTCCCTGCTGGCTGCGGCTGGAGCGCAACGGGGCGGAAATAACGGGATCCTATTCTTCAGACGGTGAAACGTGGACCCGGTTGGGATCTCAGACCGTGGATATGAAGAAATCTGTTTATGTCGGGTTGGCCGCCTCGAGTCACAATGATGGCGTGTTGTGCAATGCAGTCTTCAGCCATGTGGCAATAGACCAGTAGAAAAAAGATGTGGGTATCCGGGGGATTATCTGCCCTGATATTAAGAGGGGATGTGTTGTGCAGCTGCGCTTCTCGTCCCGGCCCCTTCCTCTCAAGGGGTGCAACATTGCATCCTGGGGTTTTACCTGCGACCTCTGAGTCTCTGCGAGATATAAACCAGTAGGGGGCCGTGACGGAACTGAGCCGCATGGCGCCGCTCCCCCGAAGGAGCGGCCTGGGCAAAATAACTCCACAACGATGAAATGCAGGTATTATTTCATCAGCCGCACTTCATAAATGCCACCGGCGACGGAGCCGGGTTCGGCCTCGAACTTGACGGTAAAGACGCCGTTGGCGGCGTTGAACACTTCGGCGGAGATCGGATAGTCGACGGAGAAGAACTTGTCGCCCTGGCTGCCGTCCAGCCGAACCGTGGCGATGGCGGTGTTGTTGACCAGAATCTTGAAGTTGCGGTTGTGGTCGCCTCCGTAATAGGTGACCTGCAGCTTTTTGGCTACGCGTTGCTTGTCCGTCAGGATGTAGCTGAACCAACCGTGGGCATCGCGCCAGTGACGGCCCTTGTTGATGCCCATATGCGAGTTGCTGCTCTCGATGAAGTGGTCCGACTCGGGCTGTTGCTCGCCGGGATAGACCATGTCAACCGTGGCGGCGTCCTTCTTCTTGTTTTCCGCCTCCGTCTTGGCCAGCTGGGCCCGCAATGCCGCTGCGTTTTCAGGCGTTACTTGCTGCCAGTAGATGATGTAACGCGAATCATGCAGGCGGAAGAACGGGGTCAGTTCCAGATTGTTGTAACGGGAGTCGGTGAGGTTCTCGATCGAGAAGGTGAGCGGTTTTCCGGGAACGGGTTTGAGCTGTTCCGTCAGGGCGTCGGGGCCGCTGATGATCATCGGCATCTCATTCAGTGGATATTTTCCCCCCTGAGCAACATGTGCCATTCGTTCGGCATTGGCAAACAGGCCGGGCATATCGTTTTTCGTGGTCTTGGCCGCCAGTACAATGGGGCCGTAGCGGAAGGAATAATAGTTTTCCCCATCGGGCAATTGCTCGGCCTCGAGGTGCATCGGGAGTTCCACTTCAACCTTGTCCCCGCTCTTCCATGTGCGGGATAGCGCAACATATTCGCCGGGCTTGACATCCACGGTCACGGGTTCTCCGTTCAACGACACCTTGAGTCCGCCTTCTACGACCCACTTCGGATAGCGCATTTTCAAGGTAAACGTGACCGGTTTGTCCGCTTTGATTTCGAGTTCTGTTTTCGGTTCGTCCGGGAACTTGGTTTTCTGGGTCAGGATCATCCCCTTTTCCTGCCAGCGCAGGGCGGAGGCGATGAAGAGGTTGACGTACAACTCGTCTTTTGTGTGGGCATAGATCAGCTCGCCGTACTTGGCGTGGTTTTCCAGTCCCGAGCCGACACAGCACCAGAAGCAGGTGTCGGGTTCCGAATAGACGCGGTAGTGGCCGGGTCGCATCGGCGTAAAGTAGACAAAACCGCCCTTTTCCGGGTTTTGGGTGGAAAGGATGTGGTTGTAGAGCGCCCGCTCGTAGAACTCCATGTAGCGGTCCTCCGGGTCCGAAAGAAACAGCATTTTGGTCAGCTTGAGCATGTTGTAGGTGTTGCAGGTTTCCGGACCCTGTTCGCTTTCGATCATCGGTCTGAAATCGTTCGCCGGATGAAAGTGCTCACGCACGCTGTTGCCGCCAATGGAGACGGAGCGCTGGTTCACGACATCGTTCCAGAAAAACTCGGAGGCCTCGTTCCACTTTTTGTCGTGTTCAAGGTCGGCAATGCGCTTATAGCCGATCACCTTGGGAATCTGGGTGTTGGCATGCTTTCCGGTCAGCTCATCGCGGTGCTGGATGAGCGGGTCGAGAATGGCGCGCTGCGAAAAACGTTTGGCCAGCTTCATGTACTTTTCCTTGCCGGTAATCGCAGCGACATCGGCAAATACCTCGTTAAGTCCGCCGTGTTCGCTGCGGAGCATGTCCTGAATCTGGGCATCGCTGAGATTCTGGGTAATATCGATCATCCAGTCGGTCAGCTCGATCAGCATCTTCTTTGCATCCTCGTTGCCGCCGAAAATATAGGCATCACGCAGGCCGGCGTAGATTTTATGGATGTTGTAGAGGGGAACCCAGCGGTCGTTCAGGCCAAAGGCCCCCGCCCGAATGTTGCCGGCCTTGATTTCAGCCCACATTTTTTTCCCATCGGGAATGCCGCCAAGATAGCCGTTGCCGTTTGCCTTCTGGGCGTGCTTCAGCTGTTTGATCATGTCATCAAGCCGCGTCTTCATGCGCTCGTCACCGGTGGAGGCATACATCATGGATAGTGCGGAGAGATAATGGCCGCCAATATGTCCGCAAAGTCCGCCGTCTTTGCCGTCGCTTTCCCAGTTAGGGTAGTAACGATCGGCGGGGAGCCCGGCCTCGTGCAGGAATGGCGCGAGCAGGCGATTTTCATCCAAGTCCAGAATATACTCCATATCCACCTGCTCGGCCTGCTTAAACGGCCCGTCGAGCAAGCGTACGTCCTGCAGGTTGAATGCTTTCAGGGATTCGTCGGGTTGCGCCATGGTGCTGAGGCAAACGGTACTGAGCATCAAGAGAAGAGTTGTTTTTTTCATGTGTAATGCCTTTGGATCATTTTTGTATGTTCAGGTCATCGCATTATTTAAAAATGCATATGCATGCTATCCTTTTATGCGCCATTTGTTCAACCGTACCGCCAAATTTATTGAAACTTGTACCGGTGGAAAAACGAAAATGAAGCGTTCTATCCATGCCCCTCCCCGGCCTGCAGTCCGGGGAGGGGCGCGGAACAAGATTAATCGGCATAGAGATGCAACGCCGCAGTCAGGCGGCCGTCTAATTTATACGGAAATAGGGAGTTGCAAAAATGAAGCTTTTATTTTCGGGGTCTTGTGGTATATATAAAAGGTTGTTTCATAAAGGCGGAATAAGAAGGACAGAGAGATATGTATGAATAGCATAAGAAACCATTTCTTGAGGGTTGCCTTGGCTTTGGCTATCCCGGTAGCCAGCCAGGCGCAAACGGTGCTTTCAAACGAGTATAGTGAAGTGGCATCGCTTTCCGGTGCCACAGTACAGATGTATGGAAAATCGGAGCTGCACATTACCAACGGCGGCACGCCGGTTTCCGGGAGCACGATCAATATGCACGATGTCGATTCGTGGGTGTTTTTGCATGCCGTAAAACCATCCTCAGCGGTTTCGCTGCTCACTCAGTTTCAGGTGGATGGAGCTGCCGCCGAGAACGGCAGCAATGTTAGGGTGGTGCAGCATGGGCAGGGTGCAGTGGTGATTCCGTATCCCTCCGGCTTCAAGCCCATGGAGGTTTTTGATGGCGAAAACTTCAGCGGGGATTCAGTTAAGTTAAGTTCGAACGTGGGCTATGGGGTGGTGCTGCAATCAAAAATCAGTTCCTTCAAGCTCAAGCGGGGCTATACCGCAACGCTGGCCCAGAACTCGGATGGGACGGGGTTGAGCGTCAACTATGTTGCGTCGGACGGCGATCTGGAGATCGGCGCCCTGCCGAATGGCCTGAACAACCAGGTGAGCCTTATCCGAATCTTTCCGTGGCGCTGGACCGCAAAAAAGGGGGCGTGCGACGTTACCCCATCCGATCTCGATGCGAAATGGTACTACAACTGGAATATCTCTGGGGCTGCGGCGAATCCGGATTATGAATACGTGGCGATCAAGCAGCAGCCCAACTGGCCTGGTCTCGACCAGAACTGGGCCTACATGGGCGTGAATCATTTGTCGGGCTTCAACGAGCCCAACAATCCGGTCGAAGATGCCTACAAGAACTTGACCCCTCCCGGCGACGTGGCCAATGCCGTGGCCCGGCAACCGGAGTTGCTGGGAACCGGGTTGCGTCTCGGTACGCCAGCGGTAACCGACGGTGGCCGCCAGTGGATTCTGGACTTTGTGAGCGGTGCCGAGGCGGCCGGATACCGCATCGACTATATTCCGATTCATTACTACCGCGCCTACTGGAACAATGATGATCCGGCCGGCGCGGCGAACGCACTGTACGCTTTCCTGAAGGATATCTATGACAATACCCATAAACCCATCTGGCTGACCGAATTCAACAACGGGGCCGATTGGACCGACAATACGTATGATCCAACCGTGACCCAGAATCGGAATGTGATCGAAGCGATGATCAATAAGATGGACGATGCTCCATGGGTCGAGCGCTATTCCATCTACAGCCACGTGGAGTGGTTCCGCCAGACGCACTATGACGATGGTTACATTACGCCCATGGGGCAGATGTACAAGGACCACGAGTCTCCCATCGGCTACCAGCAGACGATTCCCGGCAAGGGGATGCAGGCGACGGCGGTCTACTATTTCGAAAACAACCTGAACGATGGTTCCGGTTCCGGAAACCATGCCGTGAGCAAGGATTACCCCGATTTTGTTGCCGGCCATAACGGCGGAACAGCCCTGCAATTTGATGGGGTGGACGACCATGTAATCCTGCCCGACAGCCTGTCGGACTGCCCAGACTTCACCTTTGCGGCCTGGGTCAAATGGGATGGCGGTCCGGCGTGGCAGCGCATCTTTGATTTCGGGATACTGGATAGCGGCAACAAGTACATGTTCCTGACCCCGTCCGATGGGGGTTCGATGAAATTCGTGATCAATCGCGGTCTGGGGGAAGCCGCACTGACGACGACCGCTTTGCCGACGGGAGCTTGGAGGCATGTGGCGGTTACGCTGAGCGGAAATACCGGACGGCTTTACGTCAACGGATCGCAGGTCGCCACCGGGACGATCGCCCCGGATCCGGATGACCTCGGGGCCATTCAGCATTACCTCGGCAGAAGCATGTTCCCGAACGATCCCAATTTCGACGGCATACTGGATGACGTAATCATCAAGAATGTGGCGATGAGCGCGGATCAGATCGCGGACCTGGCGAACGGCAACCAAGCCCCTCAGGTCATTGCAAGCAAGGTTGATGGCGGTGATGCCAGCATCGGGGTCCCGTACAGCGGAAGCGTTGCCGGAAGTATTTCAGATCCGGATGGCGGCACCATTACATACGACAAGGTCTACGGCCCGGCGTGGCTTTCAGTGGCGTCAAATGGATCTCTTTCCGGAACGCCGGGAGTCGGCGATGCCGGGCCGCAGTATGCGACCATCCGCGGGTCGGATGCGGCCGGCGCCATGTCGTACACGCTGCTGGAAATCAATAAGCCGGCCCCCCCCGACTTTGAAGCGGGGCCGGTGGCCTATTGGGATTTCGATGACGTTGCGCTGGGAGCCGCGAATGGATCCGCTCTTCCGGATTCGGACGGATACACCGTGTGGCGCAAAGCCGCCACCGACAAGACCGGCAACGGCAACCACCTGACTACGTGGGATTATGACTTCGCCGGCTTTGACTGGTCAACATCGAGTCCTCAAGGGGATTTCAGTATCGTTGCGGCAGGGAGCTTTCCGGCAGCCTATACCTGGTCGGATCAAAGCGCGCCATCGGGCATCGATGCGGAAAGCGTAGTTCTGAGCAATTTTACCGTCGAGGCCCTGGTCACGACCACCGGCAGCGGCATCCGCACCGCGGTCGGGCGGGACGCCCGGTATGTGGCAGGGAATGCTTCCTTGTCCGCCTTTTATCTGGGGGTCGGTGATAATGACCATCCGCGTGCGCTTATGGTCGACGAAAACGGGACGAGTGTCGAAGTGGTTGCGGATAGCATAACCGTGCCGAACGATGATTCAACCTGGTACCATCTGGCCGCCGTCAAGAGCGGGGACACCTTGGCTCTGTATGTAAACGGCGTGGAAGAGAACGCCGTCACGGTGCCCGGACTCGGTGCTTTGGCGAAGGGGGTGCAATCCGGCAGTGATTGGCATACCGGCGGATGGTCTCTCGGTCGCGGGCTCTACGCCGGAGGACATGTGGATCGTTGGTTTGGACATATTGATGCGGTGTCCATTTCCGGTGTTGGGTTGACCCCTTCCGCCTTCGTGCTCGAGGACATGCTTCTGCTGGCTGCCCCGACCGGACTGGCAGCCGAAAGCGGGAACCACCAGGTTTACTTGTCATGGAATGTAATTTCCAACGCGACAAGCTATGCGGTCAAACGGTCGTTGACGAGTGGAGGCCCCTATACGGTATTGAGTAGCCCGACCACGACGAATTTCCTGCACAGTGGAATGCCAAACGGCTTGCACTTTTATTATGTCGTTGCCGCGGTCAATGCTTTGGGCGAAGGGCCGAATTCCGAGGAAGCCGATGCCATACCGTCCGTGGATATCACGGATGCAGAACGTGAGATTTCCGAATACGCAATAGGTTCGGGTACGAATCTTTCGGTGATCGTGTCGAATACGGTTGTGGGTCATAGATATCAGGTTCTGGGGACCGACCGGCTGGACGAACCCGACTGGCAGCCGGTCAGCACGAATGAGCTGGGCACGGGGTCATCCATCGAATTCAACATACCGATTGTGCCTGTGCATGCCGGCCACTACTACAAACTGGATGTCCAACGCTATTAGTTTAATGGGCAGATTCATGCGTCGGCCGGTGCCGTGCGCAGCTATGGGAAGGGTCGAAGCAGCGTTGGGCACATCGACCTTCAACCAGCTGTTTATGCAGCTGAAAGTGGAATGATAGACCACGCTATAAGAAAAAGCAGACGAGCTGCTTGCGAGAGACACAAAATCAGGACGATTGGATAAGACAATGAAAAACACACATAAAGCTTTGGTGTTTCCACTGATTTGGGCTGCTTTAACGATAACGTCGGGCTGGTTCCCGGTGCGTGCCGAGGGGGCTTCTTCGGCCACCGTCAGCATCCAGGCCAATCAACCCGGTGCGGTGATCAGTCCGGACCTGTTCGGGATTTTCTTTGAAGAGATCAATTTTGCCGGCGACGGCGGGATCTATGCGGAGATGGTGCGCAACCGCTCGTTTCAGGAGGGCACGCCCAGCGGAACGCCTAGTACGAGTTACTGGTCTCTAGCAACACCCGGTTCCGCAACCGGTAGTTTTAGTGCGGATGACACCGATCCGTTGAATACGAACATTGTCTGCTCCTTGTTGTTGACGAGGAATTCTGGCGGGGGTTCTGACAGCGTCGGTGTGGCCAACAGCGGCTACTGGGGCATGTCGGTCGAGTCCAATGCGGTCTACAACCTGAGCCTGTGGACCAAGGATGATGGCAGTTTTTCAGGAGATGTCAGCGCCCGTCTGGAAAACGCCGATGGCAGCATGGTCTACGACCAGGTAACGGTGTGTAGCCCCACACCGAGTTGGGAGAAATACACCGTCGCGCTGACACCTGGCACGACCGACCACAATGCCCGTCTGGTGGTCAGTATCAATCAGGCCGGTTCGGTCCGTCTGGCCATGGTGTCCCTGTTCCCCGATAATACGTTCATGGGACGCGAAAACGGATTGCGCAAGGATTTGGCCGAAAAACTGGCGGCAATGAACCCGGCCTTCCTCCGCTTTCCGGGCGGTAATTTTATCGAGAGTCCCACCGTCGACAACGCAGTTCGCTGGAAGAAATCCATCGGCCCGATTGAAGAACGGCCCGGCCACGACAACAGTTCGTGGGGCTACTGGTCGACGGACGGTTTGGGCGCGCACGAGTTTTTCGATTGGTGCGAGGACATGAACATGGAACCGCTCTACGACATCAATGCCGGATTGATGCTCGGCTACAATGGGGACCCCGTCAATACCGTCCCACTCGATGAAATGGGTCCTTGGGTGCAGGACGCGCTGGATCTTATTGAATATGCGAACGGGGATACCAACACGACCTGGGGTGCGGTGCGCGCCGCCAACGGCCATCCTGAGCCGTTTAATATGAAATATCTCGAGATCGGAAACGAAAACGGCGGGACCTTGCTCGACGAGCGTTACACGCTCTTCTACGACGCCATCAAACCGGTTTACCCGGACATCCATTTGATTGCGGCCGGTGGTAACTGGGGTGGCGGGCCGCCGTGGAGCCGCCCGGTTGAAATCATGGACGAGCACTACTATTCCAACCCGGCCAGTTTTATATCGTGGGCCAATAAGTACGACAGCTATGATCGTAACGGATCCAAGGTATTCGTTGGGGAATATGCCGTTACTTCCGGCTACGGCACGTATGGAAACCTCGCCGCCGCACTGGGTGAAGCGGCATTCATGACGGGGATGGAGCGCAATTCCGATATCGTTGTGCTTGCGGCTTATGCACCGATGTTTGCCAACGTGAATGGAATCCAATGGCATCCGGACCTGATCTACTACGACAGTAGCCGTTGCTTCGGCACGCCGGCCTATTATGTGCAGAAAATGTTTTCACGCAACACGGGCGACTACGTGCTGCCCACGTCGGTTAATATTTCAAGCACCTCCAATCCGCCGCCGCACGGTGCCATTGGGGTTGGTTCGTGGAACACCGCAGTGGAATACGACGACATTGCCGTGACCAGCAACGGGGTTCCGCTCTACAACACCGACTTTTCCAGCGGCGCAGGCGAGTGGAACGTCTACAAAGGAACCTGGGGCGTGAGCGGAGGGGCCTATCAGCAGACCGATATCGCCACCGATTGCCGTTCGACTACAGGGGATACCAACTGGGAAAACTACACGCTCTCGCTCCGCGCCCGCAAGCTCGCCGGCGATGAAGGGTTCCTGATTCTCTTTAACTGGCAGGATGACAATAACTGGACCTGGCTGAATATCGGCGGGTGGAACAATTCACAGCACGCCATTGAGCAGACGGTTAATGGGGGGAAGACAACCGTGGCAACGGCCTCCGGAAGCATCAATTCCGGCCAGTGGTATGACATCGACATCGTGGTCAGCAATTACAATGTAAAGTGCTATCTGGATAGCACCCTCATTCTGGAGCACAACTATAGTCCCATCGCGTCGTCTGGGCTGTATGCAACGACATCGTTCGATAACGCCAGCGGCGAGGTGGTCATCAAGGCGGTCAATCCCTACGACACCGTTGTGGACACCACCTTCGACCTGTCCGGGGTTGCTTCCGTCGCGGCTTCGGGAACGCTCGTTCAGCTGACTTCGGGGAGTGCGTCGGATGAAAACTCGTTCGGCAACCCGACTTATGTTTCACCGACCACCAATGCCATTTCCAACGCCGACACCAACTTTATCGTGAGTCTGCCGGCCAACTCGCTGTCCGTCCTGCGTCTTACGCCGGCGGACGTCGACAACTACACCGACCTGATGCTCGACATTCCGTCACCCATCGGAACCGGCGGGCAGGTCGCCTCCACACTCTGGGGCTACCAGTCCGGAGGTTGGGTGAACCTGTCCTCCAATACCACCTACGCCATCACCTATGCATCGCAGGACTCAAATATTGCAACGGTGGACAGCAGCGGCACGGTATCCGGCATATCGTTCGGCGCGACCGGAATTATCGCCACCTACAATGCGCTCGGGCTCAGCGTCACGCAATCGGTACAGGTCGTTTCCGCACCGACGGGACTAACCGCCGCCGCCCTTGGCGATAGCCAGATCCGCCTGGGCTGGGATGCTTTTGACGAAGCGCTCAGCTACACGCTAAAACGCTCCGATACCAGCGGCGGCCCATACACTGCAATCGCCTCTGGCATCACGAATACATCCTTTATCGACACCGGCCTCACGGTCAATGATGCGTTCTACTATGTCGTCAGCGCATCGACGGCTGTTGGTGATAGCTTTGACAGTGCGGAAGTCAGGGGCGATACCGCTCTCGCTGTCGGTGAATGGAACTTTGACCAGAATCTTGGCTTCACCAATTCTCCGCTATCGGATCATCCGGCCATGGATCTTACCGGAAACAGCAACACGATGTATGGATATGACGCGACCTATGGACCATACTATTCCTCGCTTGGGGATACGCCGAGCGGTACGGGACTCAGCCTCGATGCCAACGGCAACCAGGATGCCTATTTGGACGACAGTGCTTCATCGCCCGTACTCAACCTCAACACCTGGAGCCCGGAAAGCTGGTCCATCGAGGCCAGTGTGGTCATGGACGACCTCGGGAGCTATGAGACCTTTATCGGTAAAGACGGCACCATGCACTCGCAGAGTGAATCGGACTTCTATCTGCAGAAAACAGGCAGCTCCGGCGATATCCGAGTGGCGCTTTCCACCGTATCGGGACAGCGTGTTAATCTCAGCACGGGGTTCTATCCGGCTACGAACGAATGGTTCCACGTCGCTGTAACAAGCGATGGAGGCACGCTGTCCATTTACATCAACGATGGCACGGGGTGGAGCCTTAAAGGCACCGAAGCGCTTACCGGCGGCAGTATGGCCAATAATGCGCTTGCCAATGGAAACGGCGCCAACTGGACCTTCCTGCGCGGCTGGTACGATGGCGGGTTCACCGATCATGTTGACGGCAGGATGGACAATGTTCGGTTCAGCCGGGGCGCGCTGAGTCCGCATGCGTTCCTGTACGATGCCGGCCTCACGGTGCCGGGTATTCCCACCGGTCTCGTCGCCAATGCGGTTTCGGCCGGCGAAATCGGGCTAACCTGGTCCGCGAGCGCCGATGCGACCGGCTACTACGTGAAGCGTTCGGCCGATTCCGGCGGTCCGTATGTCATCGTCGGCGAAGCTTCGAATCCCGGTTTTAGCGACACCAACGTGACCGCTGGCGTCTCGTACTACTATGTCGTAAGTGCTGTTAGCGACAGTGCCCAGAGTTCCAACTCCGCGGAGGTTTCTGCCGTGCCTTCCAGCACGGTTTCGTCGAATGAGTTTTACTTTGCCGACTACGCGGTTGTCGGCGGCAGCAACCTGTCGCTGACGGTGTCGAACTCCGTGCTGGGCCATGATTACGGGATGCTGGCAACCGACAGTCTGACTCCACCTGCCTGGAGCAATATTCTGATAGAGCCCGGAACCGGTTCGAACCTGCTGTTTGGCATTCCGATCGCACCGGATTCGACCAACCGCTACTTCAAGCTGGACGTCATGCGGCAGTAGGGTTCTGAAAAGGAACGGTGGGTGCAACTTCTATAGCGATGGGCGGAGATTTAATTTTATGACGGAAAATTTGTGTACAGGGCATCGGATGATGCCGTTGATTTTGATTGCACTGGTTCTCGGCGGATCGGTTGCGTGGGGCGATGTTACCTACACGCTCCATTTTGATCCGGCATCTTCGCCGGAGGCGCAACAGGTTGCTAATTCCGTAGCCGAGGCGGTGCCGGTCATTAATCAATACGGCTCCTTCAACAAGCACTGGGATGTCTACTATGACGCCGGCATTCCGACAGCTGAAGCCAACTATAATGGATATATCGGCTGCGGCGGCACCCGCAACACGCGTGTGATTTTCCATGAAGGGGCGCACACCTTTGGGATGGGCACGTATTGGGCGTATTCAGGCCTGATCTCCGGAGGCGTCTGGGGCGGACAATACGGCAATCAGGCCCAGTTCGAAACCTTTAACGATTATGCGGACGGGTTGCATGGAGATGGCCATGCCATCTGGCCCGGCGGTTTCAACTATGACAGCGAAGACGGCTTCATCCAGCGCATCTGGATGTTGCGCATCATGGCCGGTATACGGGCCGACATGGGCATCCTGTCCTTTACCAGGGAAGCCGAAAACGAGCTGGTTCATATCGGTGGGACCGCCGGGTTTCATGTCGAATCGCCGGCCGCCGATACGTACCAATGGTACAAGGATGGATCGCCCCTGCAGAATGGCGGCGATATTTCCGGCGCGGATACCGATACGCTGCGCATCGCCAATGCGGAAGTGTCCGACGAAGGCAGCTATTATTGCGCAGCTGGCGGGGCGGGGGAAACGCTGAACAGCCGTTCGCGCCAACTGTTTGTGGATCCCGAGCAGCAGCTGGTCCAGCTCGACATGGATGGCAACGTTACCGATAGCGTTAATACCAACACCGGAACCGCTTACGGTTCTCCCGCCTACACTGCCGGCAAGATTGGCCAGGCGATCAATCTGGATGGTGCAAATGACTATATCACCCTTCCGGCAGCCATCGGACACGCCAAGGATATCACCGTGGCGACCTGGGTAAACTGGGATGGCGGCAACAACTGGCAGCGTATTTTTGATTTTGGGAACAACACCTATCAATACATGTTTCTGACCCCCAAATCGGGTGATGGAACCTTGCGGATGGCCTTTAAGGACGCCATCAACGGGGTTTATTCGGAGCAGTATGTTGAAACCTCGGCATTGCCCACGGGACAATGGGTGCACCTGGCGGTCGTGCTGGAGGGGAATGTCGTGACACTCTACAAGAACGGGCAGGCTGCGGGTTCCGCTGTCATGCCGAACATTGATCCAGGGGATTTCCTGCCGACCGAAAACTATATCGGAAAGAGCCAGTTTTCCGATCCGCTGTTTAATGGCCGCATCGACGATTTCCGGGTCTACAACTATGCGCTTGATGGATCCGAGGTCTGGAACCTGTGGGGCCAGAGCGCAAACCACGCCCCCGGGTTCGATTCGGATCCGCTACTGATACCGGCGGCCGTTGTGGCTGAAGGTTACACGGGCCAGACGCTCGCTGATTTTGCGGCCGATGCCGACTTAGACTCCTTGACCTTTACCAAGCTCGATGGCCCCGATTGGCTGGCCGTGGCGGTGAATGGCGCGCTATCGGGGATTCCGACCGATGCAGATATCGATCTGAACTCATTCATGGTTCGCGTCCAGGATTCATCGGGTGCCAGCTCGGATACGGAGCTGCGGATTCAGGTGGGCTATGCCGCCGGGCCTCTGGCTTATTGGGATTTCGACGATGTCGCACTGGGCGCTGCGGACGGAGCGGCCGTTCCGGATTCGGATGCCTATACCGTATGGCGGGTAGCGGCGACTGATAAATCGGGATACGGCAATCATTTGACGACGTGGGATCATGCCTTCGCCGGCTTCAACTGGTCGACCAACAGCCAGCAAAATGATTTCAGCATCAAGTCGACCGGGGATTACCCGGCGGCCTACACGTGGTCGGACCAGAGTCAGCCATCGGGTTCAGACATTGAAAACTTTAGAGGATCATCCTTCACGGTCGAGGCGCTGGCCACGGTCTCCGGCAGTGGGTTTCGTACGGTGCTGGGACGCGATGCCGTCAACCTGTCCTCGGCGGATGGAGGTCTGGCAGCACTCTATCTTGGGTTGGATAACGGAAACCATGCCGTGTTCAGGTATCTCGATGTTGACGGCCATACCGTTGAGTTGGCTTCCAGCACAACCTATGCGGCCGATGATGATGTATTCCATCACTTTGTTGGTGTCACCGACGGATCGACGGTTTCCCTCTATGTGGATGGTGAACTGGAGGATCAGGCCACGGGCCAAAGTCTGGGGGGCCTGGGAATCGGCACCACTTCGGGAAGCGAGTGGCATGCCGGAGGATGGTCGGTCGGTCGCGGATTGTTCGCGGGGGGCCACACGGATCGCTGGCAGGGTTACATCGATGCAGTCGCCATTTCCGGTGTGGCGCTGGCGCCGGCTGCCTTTGTGCTCAATGACGTTTCACTGCCGGATGCTCCGGTTGGCTTGGTTGCGGAAAGCGGCGATTCGCAGGTTGCCCTTGCTTGGAACACCGAAACCAATGCTACGGAGTATGCGGTCAAGGTATGGACTGCCAGCGGCGGGCCGTATGTCGTGCTCGAAACGGTTACCGCGACGAACTATGTCTATTCCGGCCTGCCGAACGGATCGGATTTCTACTTTGTGGTTTCCGCCATCAATATCGAAGGGGAAGGGCCTGATTCCCTTGAAGTGCATGCCGTTCCGTCCGTTGATATTGAGCCGGAGGAATTCTTCATCGCAGACCATATGGTCGAGAACGGATCCAATTTTTTGATGAGGATATCCAATTCGGTTCCGGGGCATCTTTATCGGGTTCTTGCAACCGATACGCTGACGCCGCCCGACTGGCAGCCGGCAGGATCGGAGCTTATGGGGGATGGATCGAACCTGCAGTTAGATGTCGCAATCGAGCCCGCTTCTTCAAACCGCTTCTTCAAGCTGGACGTCATGCGGCAGTAGCTTCCTGAATCCGGACTCTTGATTTACAAACCGGCAGTTGCGGCGGCCTCCACGACGAGGTGCAGCAATCCCGGGGGACTTTATCAGCAAATCCAGGCCGCCGAAAGGCAGCCTGGATTTGTTGGAACATCGGGTGGCTAGCCGATGGCGTCGGTGCCGGTTTCGTCGGTGCGGATGCGGATGCATTGCTCCAGCGGCATGACGAAGATC
>JBNKSB010000042.1:0-15052 GCA_050297095.1 Pontiella sp.
CGTTGATCCGGATTGTCGTTAGGCGAGATAACCCGGAAGAGGCTTCAAAGATTGCCAACGAATTGGCCGAAGTCTACAGAGACTCCCGCTTGGACATAGCCAACAAGGAAATGAGAAGCGCCATCGATAAGATGGACGAAGCCTTGACAGAGCAGTCCGAGCGCGTTTTGTCGGCAGAGCAAAGGGTGCAGGAAATTCGCGAAAAATACGGAATTGCTACGCCGGGGGAAGGTACTACCGATATTGATGATTTCCAGATGCAGCAGGTTTTGTCGGATCGGTTGGCAGCTCAACGAACCATGGTTGAAACGGGTGAGTCGCTCAATATGCTCGAACACTTGGAAGATAAAGACCTGGTTGATGTTGCCTCGGCCATTACATCTGATCCGATGGTGATGAATGCTGTTCAGCAGATTCAGGATATCGAAGTTCAGCTAAGTTCCGTGAGTGCTGATTATGGCCCCAACCATCCCGAGGTACAGCGCTATAAAAATCAGAAGCAACAAGTCGAACTGGTGCTGAAAGAACGCCTGAGTGCTTTGCGGAACAGGTTGGAAACCGAATACAACCTCGCCAAAAACAGATTTGACAAGCTGGATTCCCTGCTGGAAAGCGTGAAGTCGGAAACGATTACAGAGCAAGGCGAAAAGTATCTTCCTTTCAGGCAGGCTTTGGCAGACCTGAAGAATGAGCGATTTATCTACGATCAGCTTAATTCAAGGTTGCGTCAGGAAATAATTACAATGGATGTGCCTCGCCATCCCGTGGAGATTATTGACATCGCCGAGCCGAATCGCCGGCCGGTGAGTCCCAATCTGTTCATGAATGTGTTGCTTAGTATATTCGTTGGATTGGGGGCAGGTGTTGGGCTTGCATACTTCATTGAGTACCTTGATACATCCATCAAGACAGCGGACGACATCGAGCGTATACTTGGACTGCCTGTGCTGGGTCTTATTCCACAGAAGGTGCGTCCTCTGATTGAGGAAGGTCCTGATAGTGAGCATGCGGAAGCGTATCGTGTGTTGCGGACAAATCTGGCCTTCACTGAAGGTGGTGCCCACCGCGGTGCCTTTTGTGTGCTGAGTGGCGGTGCCGGTGAAGGTAAGTCTACCACGTGCTTTAATCTTGCATTCGTATGCGCCCAGCAGGGTGAAAAAGTGCTCCTGATTGATGCGGACTTGCGTCGACCGGTTCAGCACTCGATTCTAGGCGTATCGAACCGGTTTGGTTTAACTAATGTATTGTTGCGTGATGTTCCGGTTGAGGAAGCCATTAAAGCGACGAGTGTTCCTAACCTGCATTTCCTGCCCAGTGGCCGATTGCCGAGAACTTCCTTGGGGATTCTGGACCCCAAACGTATTGGAGAGCTCGTTTCCAGCCTGAAGTCAAAGTATGATGTAGTCTTGATCGACACACCGCCACTCGTAGGGATCAGCGATTCGTCGATTATTGCAAAAGAAACCGACGGTGCAATTATCGTTGTGCAGTATCGTAAATATCCGCGCGAAATGCTTTCCAAAGCGCGCCAGATGATCGAATCGCTCGGCGTTAAAGTTGTCGGTGCCGTACTGAACAACATCAACATAATGCGTGATGATTACTACTATTACTATCATTCGTATTATTCGGATTATTACCGCAGCTCCCAGAGTGATCTTTCCGAAGGGAACGAACTTTAAAGCAGTGAAAGGTTTATTCGTATGATTCGTAGCATATATTTTCTCGGGACATTGTTGGTGACAGGTGTACTTATGGCCGGCTGTGTGATTCAACCGGCGATTCCAAGTGCAACCACCCAGGCGTCTGTAAGTGTTGTAGGAACGACCAATACGGCAAACGGAGCTCAGATTGCCGCATATAAGCTTAAGCCCTCGGATCCGATTAATATCCGCTTCAGTGGAATTCAGGAACTGCAAGGGCTGGATGTCGTCATCGATGAAAATGGAGAAATCAACCTTCTGCACATTGACACGCCCGTCAAAGCAGCGGGGCTGACAACTTCCCAGCTGGAGGATAAAATCGAACGGCTGTATCTTGATGGGGGGATATATAAGACCTTGTCTGTGAATGTTACGATGACGGCCAAAATGTATTATGTACAGGGCGAGGTTATGCAACCGGGGCAGTTTCAGCTGACGAGTGGTACCACATTGCTTCAGGCTATTGCCGGCGCCCGCGGTTTTTCCCAGTTTGCAAACCCCAGGAAAGTTACGATTACCCGCCAAGGAAAGATCTATAAGTTCAATATGAAGGAAATTGAAAGGGATCCGAGCCAGGATGTTAAGATCGAAGCGGGGGATGTGATCAAGGTTTGGCAATCCTGGTATTAACCAGCAGTTTTTGCTGCAAAGGCTTATGAAAGTACCTCAGCCGAGCGCAAGGCGTATTGGTATCGTCGGAGGATCGTTTGATCCGATACACCTAGGACATCTCATTATTGCGCAGGATGCCTTGGAACGACTTGAGCTCGATGAGGTTGTATTTATTCCTGCGGCAATTCCTCCTCACAAGCAACACCTGCAGCAGGAAGATGCCGAACATCGCCTGAACATGCTAAAGCTGGCTACGGAGGGGGATCTTCGTTTCTCGGTTTCCGATGTCGAACTCCGTCGCGGAGGAGTGTCCTATACCTACGAAACAGTGAGGGCGCTAAAGAACGAACATCCGGATGACGACTGGATACTGATCGTTGGTAGCGACACGTTGGTTGAACTGCATACGTGGTACAAGATTGACGAACTGCTTGAGCTGTGCAACGTTGCTTCCTTTCTCCGTCCGGGAGAAAGCTCTGTCGATGGGATCGGAAAAAAAATCGAGTTGTCGGCAGAACACAAGGATCAGTTGCTCGGCAACTTGATTGAGGCGCACCTGATCGAGATTTCCTCAACCGAGGTTCGCATGCGTGTCGCAGAAGGATTGGGCATCCACTATCTGGTTCCTCCGGAAGTTGAGATGTATATTTACGAACATGGTTTATACAGAGGATAATATGCTTCATGAATAAGGATATGGATGTAATCAACGAGATCGTAGCATTTCTTGAAGATAGAAAGGCCGAAGACATAGTTGTGCTGGATCTGCGGCAGCATGCAAATATTGCGGATTATTTTGTGATTTCCACCGGGGCCAACAAGCCGCATCTAAAAGCGCTATACGACGGCTTGCAGCGATGCTTCAAGGATGCCGGATTCAAGAGTTACCAGAAAGCGGGCATTCCGGAAAGTGGATGGATGATCATGGATTATCACGGGATCATGGTTCATATTTTCGAACGCGAACTACGCGAATTCTATGATCTCGAAAAGCTCTGGAAGGATGCCCCACGAATCGAAGTGAAGGAAGATAGGAATGGCGTTTAGAATTTACAACACCATGAGCCGATCCAAGGAAGAGCTCACCCCCCTGGATGGGAAGCATGTGCGAATGTACACCTGTGGACCGACGGTCTACAACTATGCGCATATTGGCAACTTTCGCGCCTATATGTTCGAGGATCTCCTTCGTCGCTACATCAAGTTTTGCGGGTTTGAAGTGACCCAGGTGCAAAACTTGACTGATGTGGACGACAAAACCATACGCTCTTCCATTGAACAAGGACTTCCGCTCAAGCAGTACACGAAAACATACATCGATGCCTTCTTTGAGGATTTGGCTAAGCTCAACATTGAACCGGCCGAGCACTACCCGGCGGCAACCGACTTCATTCCGGAAATGATCGCGTTGATCGAAGCCCTCTTCCAAAAAGGGTATGCCTATAAGTCGGAGGACGGCTCGGTCTACTACAGTATCGATAAGTTTTCCGAGTACGGGAAACTGGCCCACCTGGACAGGGAAGGCATGCAGACGGGGGCGCGCGTAGCCCAAGATGAATACGACAAGGAAAATGCCGCCGATTTTGCCCTGTGGAAAGCATATGTTCCGGAAGACGGTGATGTGGTATGGGATTCTCCTTGGGGCAAAGGCCGCCCAGGCTGGCATATCGAATGTTCGGCCATGAGCATGAAACTACTGGGTGAAAGCTTCGATATACACACTGGCGGGGTCGATAACATTTTTCCTCACCATGAAGACGAAATTGCCCAGTCCGAAGCCGCCACCGGGAAGCCATATGCACGTTACTGGATGCACTGTGGATATCTTGTGGTCGATGGGCGTAAAATGAGCAAGTCACTGGGCAACTTCTATACACTCCGCGAAATACTCGACATGGGATATACCGGTCGCGAAGTGCGCTATGAGTTGCTTTCCTCGCACTATCGCCAGTCGCTTAATTTTGCATTCAAGTCGTTGGATGCCAATCGTGCGGCGCTGAGACGCCTTGACGAGTTTTATGCCAATGTGATCGAGGCCGCCGCCGATATCACCACGGCAGGTGAGCTTCCCGAATGGGCGGCTGAAACCCGCAAGGGCTTTGCCGCGGCCATGGACGACGATATGAATATTTCCGGAGCCATGGCAGCCATCTTCGATACGGTGCATGCGGGCAATATCGCCATGGCCGAAACGCCTTTACAGGCTGAGGAGGCCGTGGCCGTTGTCAATCTGTGGAAAGAATTAGACGCCGTATTGGGCATTCTTATACCGCAGGAGGAAGCCATTCCGAGCGAAGTAACGGAATTGCTCGAAGCCCGGACGGCGGCCCGCGCAGAAAAAAACTGGGCTGAATCGGACCGCATTCGCGACGCGCTGGCAGCATTGGGCTGGACTGTCAAGGATACGCCCGAAGGTCCGAAACTCAGAAAACTTTAACGATGCAAGGGAAGTTCATCACGTTTGAAGGCCCGGAAGGAAGCGGCAAATCCACGCAGATACGTTGCTTGGCCGAAAATCTTGAGGCCAACAACATTGGGGTGAAGTGTACGCGCGAACCCGGCGGAACGGCTACGGGCGAAGCCATCAGAAACATTCTCCAGCACGATGCCGTGGACGAACCGTTGGGCGATCGGGCTGAATTATTGCTCTTTACGGCTAGTCGTGCCCAGTTAATGGATCGGGTCATCCTGCCAGCTGTGGAGAAGGGCGAATGGGTGCTGTGCGACCGCTTCATCGACTCCACCATGGCCTATCAGGGTTTTGCCCGGGGGATGAATATAGATGCCCTTGACCGCATCAATGATTTTGCCATTTATAACCGCAAGCCCGATCTAACCATTCTCTTGGATTTGGATATAGAGCAGGGTTTTCAACGGCTGGAAGAGCGCTATGCAGATGGTGCCGGTTCCGCTGATCGGTTCGAACGCGAAACTCGGGAGTTTCATCACCGTGTTCGCAACGGTTACCAGAAACTCGTCGCGCGGGACCCGGATCGTTTCCGGGTCGTTGATGCCGACCAGCCTGTTGATGTCATTGCCGCGACCGTCTGGAACATCGTAAAGGAAGCATTGTTGCCATGATGGATGCCGTCGACTTGCATGCCGAGGCATGGAACGGGATCCGAAAGGGTTTTGAATCGGGCCGGTTGGCACATGCCTATGTCATCGTCGGCCAGCCGCGCGGCAATGCAATGCAGTTTGCGGAATCATTCCTGAAACTCCTTTTTTGCGAGAGTGCGGACAAACCGTGCAACGAATGCGTGGCCTGCCGGCAGGTAGAGTCGCATAAACATGTCGATACCCTATGGCTGGAACCTCAGAGCAAGGCTCGTCAAATCAAGGCGGACGAGATTCGGATGTTGGTGCGTCGCATGACACAGACTTCATTCGAAGGAGGGTGGAAGGCCGGTATTGTTTTAGCTGCCGAGTGCATGAACACCCAGTCTGCAAACGTCCTCTTGAAAACCCTGGAGGAACCGCCGCCAAAAACATTGCTTCTTTTGCTAACGGAGTCGCCGCAATCTCTTCTGCCCACAATCGTTTCGCGTTGCCAGAAAATTGTGTTGTCCACGGGAGCCAGTGGACTCCCGGATGCCGTATGGCAGGCTCCACTAATGGACATCCTCCACGATTTACCGCCTTCGGATGGGCTCTCGGCCACACGCATCGCCAGCCAGATGAAGGGGTTGTTCGACCACATTAAGTCGGGCATATCGGACGCCGTCGAAGAGGATCTTGGGCGAAGCAATGAAGCGATCGACGAGTCGAAGCTGAAAGAGATTCTGGCTGCCCGCACCAACGCCCGGTTGAAGGAGGTCCAGGCCGACGTATTTCGCGTCATGCTGGATTGGCACCGCGATGTGCTTATGCTGGCCAGCGGAATAGACCCTCGGAACCTAATCTTTGCCGACGCTCGGGAAACGCTGAGTGAACAGTCAAAATGCCATACGCAGGCTTCGGCTCTGAACGCGATTCAGGTTGTGGAAGGCATGGCTCAACGCCTACATCGAAACATTCCCGATCTGCAGGTTTTCGATGAAGCGTTTCGGAAGTTGATCAGACGGTAGGGCGTGACCGCCGGGCAAGCCGTTCCTACCCGTTCAGTTTATGCACCAGAGCACGCAACGCGAGGGAGTAGCCGAATCCGCGGAATCCCATGATCTGGCCGATGCACGCCGGTGCCGTCATGCTTTTATGGCGGATTTCCTCGCGCGTGTGGGTATTGCTCAAATGGACTTCCACAGCGGGCACTTCGTCGGCAACCGCTTTTAGCGCATCACACAGGCCCAGGCTGGTATGGGTCAAGGCTGCCGGGTTAATGATGATCCCGTCATAGGTGCCGCGCGTATCACCGACCCAGGTGATCAGCTCCGCCTCCGAGTTGGATTGCCGGAATTCAATATCGATATGGTCGTCCAGCTTTTTGGCGCAGGCCTTCATCTCCGTTTCAATATCGGCCAACGTTTCGTAGCCGTAAATCTCCGGCTCGCGGGTTCCCAGCAAGTTTAGATTGGGGCCATTCAATACCAGTATCTTCATTTCTTCCTCCAATAACCGCACACGGTAATTCACCCGCCGCCCGGAAACAAGAATAATGAAAGTTGCGTGGTGTAAGTCCAGGCAAGTACCGGTAGAGCCGCCGCTACAAGCTGGCGGCCTCCCCATCCCCGCGCTACTGCACACTTAGCAACAACAGCCAGTAGGCATTTTGTACCTTGCTCTTCTGGCTGCGCTTCGCGTCAGCCTCGCTCGTGTTACTCGCGTGAGCGTTTTTTCAGATCAGAAGCAAGCATCATAGGTCGAGATCAATCTGTTCTTCGCCAGGGGCGAGGCAGGCGGGGTCGTCGTGGGCGACAGAATTGACCCGGCGGGAGACGGGGCGCATTTCGAGCGGAATGGCTTCTTCGGGAATGTGAAAGGTTGCAAGCCAATTGGTCCATGCGGCGGAGGGAAGGATTACGGGCATGCGGGGGTGGATGCCGTGCATGTTCACGTCGGCGGCGCGGGTGATGATAACACATCGGTGTTGGAGCCATAGGCCGGCAAAGGCAAAGATTCGTTTGTCCGGCCGTTGGAAATAGTAGGGTTGGATTCCTTTCCATTCATAGAATCCGTCGGCGGGAATAAGGCATCGGTTGTTGGTCAGCAGATTCCTGAACATGGGGCGTTCGCCGAGCGTTTCGGAGCGGGCGTTGATAATGGGGCTTGGGGACCGGGGATTGTCGAAGCCCCATGTGGCTTCGACGACCTGCCTCGGTTGGTTTTGATGAATGATGGCGACTTTTTGGGTGGGGGCAATGTTGTAGCGCCGCTGGAAGAGTGGCGGCAGTTCGATGTCGCCGAGTTCTTCCAACGTTTCTTCCCGGCTCTTGGTTTGGGTGAATCGTCCGCACATGAGGGGGACTTTGGGCGATGAACGGATGGGAATCAATGTGAAACCCTTTTGTGCCGTACATTAGGTATTGCGTATTGGTTTGTCTGCGTTAATCTGCAACCATCTGTAGGTTAAATGTTTTTGGAGGATTTCATGAGGCTGGTTCGGTTCGGGGAACGGGGAAAGGAGCGTCCGGGGATTTGGATGGGCGATGGCCGGATTCTGGATGTGCGCGCGTTGGCATTTCATATCGAAGACTACAACGAGCATTTCTTCGCGAACGACGGCTTGGCTCAGTTGGAAGTTCTTATTGCCGATCCAGGGGCGGTTTTTGTCGATGCCGCGGACGTGCGTCTGGGGCCGCCGATTGCCAGACCCTCAAAGATTATCTGCGTGGGGGCGAACTATGCTGACCACGCCAAGGAGTTTGGCCACGCCATTCCGAACGAACCGATTCTTTTTTCCAAGGCAACGACGGCCATCATTGGGCCCCACGATCCGATCGTGCTCCCTGCGGAGGCGCAGGTGGTCGATGGCGAGGCGGAACTGGCGGTGGTGATCGGGCGGAAGGCCTGCCGGATCAAACAAGAGGACGCCCTTGGCCATGTGGCGGGTTTTACTATTTTGAACGATGTCACCGAACGCGCGGTGCAGAAGGGGGACGGGCAGTGGTTCCGGGGCAAGGGGTTCGATACGTTTTGCCCGATCGGGCCTTTTCTCGTGACGCCCGATGAAGTGCCGGACATGGATCACCTCTCTGTTTGGCAACGCTTTAACGGGAAAATGCTTCAAAATGGAAACACGATCGACATGCTGTTCAACATTCCGTTCCTGATTGAATACATTTCACAGGGTATGACGCTGCTACCGGGCGACGTGATTTCCACCGGAACCCCGCCCGGAATTGGATCGGCGCGCGACCCAAAGGTGCTGATGGCCGCTGGCGATGTAATCGAGGTCGGTGTGGAGGGGTTGGGCGAACAATACTCTGTGATTGTTGATTGTGGGAGTGCCGGGGGCTCCGCAAAGTAACGCTAGGGTGTTCAATGTTTTGCCAGGAGCATGGCTTGGTAAGCATTGAAGGAAGGAGGATAGAAACGTGGGAAAAACGATGGAAAAGTTATTCGTGGGTTTCGTAGCACCGCTGACGGTCTGCGCCGTGGCTTCGGCTGGCTTGGTCGATTTCGAAGGAATAGGGCGCAATAGTTTCAATTATATTTCAGATGACTACCAGCCCATTGCCGGTTTGACGATTACGTACGCCGACGTGGGGGTGTATGATGGTGGTGGAGACCATTCGACGGGCTCTGGGTTCAACACTTTTGAGATCGCCGGAGAGAATTCGGGCCAGAAGTTCTCGTTCAGCCGGGCGGTTAGCATGCCCTCTGTGTGGGTGAGCACATATTTCGGCGGCAACGCCGAACGTAGCTTGGACGTGAATATTCGAGCCTATTCCGATGAAGCCGGGACTGCCCTGCTTCGCGAAAGCATTGTTGCAACTGCAGTTCATCCGCCAGGAACGGGGTATGTTTGGACTGAATTCACCGGCTTCTCGGATCTGAAAAACATTCGTCGCGTGGAATTTGCCAGCACTGGAAGCGCTCAAGTGGATGACATGGAGATCAATATGGTCATGGGATCCGCCGGTGAACCTACCGGTGCAACCCGCGGCATTGCAATGAAAGGTGATGTTGCTTCGGTTCCTGTTCCCGTTTCATGCAGCAACCCAGGGTTTGAATCCCACAATTTTACGGGGTGGAATACGAGAGGCAGGGGCTGGAGCATTGATACTAAAACCGTTTCCGAGGGGGAGGCTTGCGCGTTATGCACGGTTAAGAAGGGGGATACTCCGGAATTGAGGGTATGTGCGCAACAGTTCTCGGGCATTCCCGCGAACAAGGTTGTTGCGGTTTCGTTGGATGTTCTGGGCGTTCACGTTGCGCAGACGCCTCATTCCAAGGCTTATCTTGCCATTCTGTGCCTCGATGCGAAAGGCGGTGTTCTAAAGGAATACCGATCCGGAGTAATCAGGCCGCAGCCGACCTTCCTGCAGGTAAAGGTCGACGACGCTGTCGTGTTTCCGGGAACCGATCAAGTTTATGTCATGCTGGTGGTGGAAGTGTACCAAAAAGCCACCGATACCGAGTTATGGCGCTTTGACAATGTCCAGATGAAGGTGCACTGATTCCGTGTTTCTAGGGTGATGGGGCTGGAAAGGGTTGATTTGTGCCAGTATTCTGCCAAATTCATTTGCTTTCTTGATTGGAGTAAAAATGAGTCTGCCCTTTTCGCTTTTTTTGGCGTTTAAATACCTAAAGCCCAAGCGGTCCTTCATCTCGGCGGTGACCGTTATTTCCATGCTGGGCGTTACCATTGGCGTGGCCGTGTTGATTGTTGTGTTGTCCGTCATGACCGGCTTTGACGAAGTTTGGCGCGATAAGATTCTTGGGTTCAATGCACATATTAGCGTAGTACAACAGGGAGGGGTGGTTCGCAACCCGTCGTACGTCCTGGAAAAAGCATCGCAGATCGAAGGGGTCAAGGGGGTGGCCCCAAGTCTGGAGGGGTTGGTGCTGATCCAGGTCGGGGAGCGTGTGCACACCCCGATTCTGCGGGGCGTGGATCCCCGTTATGAAGCTACGGTGAGCCGCGTTCCGCAAAACATGGTTGCCGGCGAATTTGCTGTGGACGACGACCAGATTGTGGTGGGTAGTGACCTGGCCAACCGGTTGAACATAGGGGTGGGTGATACGATCACCGTCTATTCGCCCCAGAGTTTCGTGGCAGAGGATGAGATCCGATTGCCCATCGATTTAACGGTGTCGGGAATTTTCCATGTCGGCATGTACGAGTACGATGTGGGATATGCCTTTTCTTCGCTGGAAACGGCCCGCTCACTTTATAATGTGGAGCAGGGGGTGCACTCGGTTCAGGTAATGCTGGATAATCCAATGATGGCCGCTCCCATTGCCCAAAAGATGCATGAAGCGCTAGGCTCCGGTTTTTATCCGCGGACCTGGATGGAAATGCACAGCCAGATCTTTGCCGCATTGCATGTTGAGAAGAATATGATGTTTTTCCTGCTGGCTTTTGTGGCGTTGGTGGCTGCGTTTAGTATCACGAATACGCTGATTACGCTAACCGTACAGAAAACGCGGGAAATCGGCTTGCTGAAATCGCTTGGTTTTGGGAATGGCGGTATAACGGGCATCTTTTTCTGGATGGGGCTGGTGCAGGGGGTGATCGGCAACCTGCTTGGCGTTGGACTTGCCATGCTGGTGCTGAAGTACCGCAACGAGCTGTTGATGTTTATGTCGAGCGAGTTCAACCTTGAGCTGTTGCCGCCTGAACTCTACCAACTTAGCAAGCTGCCGGCCCATACGACTGGTTCGGATGTTGCCATTGTGTGCGGTTTGGTTCTGTTTTTCTGTACGATTGCCGGCTTTGTTCCTGCACTTCGGGCGGCCCGCATGGAACCGGTGGATGCATTGAGGTACGAATGAAGCGTTTGTTGTCCATCGCTATATTGATGCTGGGCCTTCCGGCTTGGGCGGCATTTGACTGGGATCCATTTTATGAACATCTGACGGCCGCCAACGGAGCCGCATTCGAGGCTTGGCGACCATTCTACTCGACCTCCGTCAATGGTGAACGGTGGCGCAACGACTACCTGTGGCCGCTCTACACCCAAAAGGGTTTCAAAGATGAAACCTATGGCCGGGTCCTGTTTTTTGGCTATTCCGCCGATTTTTCACCTGATACCGCCCGTCACCGGACATGGATTCTTCCCTTCTACTTCCAGGGCACCTCTGCCCAGGGGGAAGATTATCTTGCGGTATTCCCGTTGGGCGGGAATATCTACGAGTTTGCCGGCCGCGATAGGCTTTGGTTTGTTCTTTTTCCGCTGTTTGCGCGTTCCAGCATCAATGAGGTGCAAACAACCTCGGTGCTGTGGCCAATCGGATCGAAAACCTCGGGTGAACGAATTGAGCGGTTTCGAATCTGGCCCCTTTACGGTTCCAGCACATTGGAAGACGAATACAGGAAAAAGTTTGTGTTATGGCCGATCTACACCTCGGTGAAGTACACCAATGAACGCAATCCGGGCGGTGGATTTATTCTCATGCCGTTGTACGGGCGTGTGGTGACGGAGAACGCCGTGAACCAGTGGTTCATTCCGCCTTTTTTCCGCTATGCCCATGGTAGGGGGGAACGCATTGTGTATGCGCCCTGGCCATTCATCCAGTGGTCCGACGGCGCTGTTGATAAACGTTATGTGTGGCCCTTGTACGGTAAAAAGGAGGTCGGCCCCCTGACTCGCCGGTTTTGGCTGTGGCCCATTGTATGGGATAGCAAAGTCAGGTATGAAGATCATGATCTGTATCGCCGGAATATCGTGCCATTGTTCTATTATGAGGCCGAAGTTGTCAGCAAGCCAACGGGGCGTTCCGAAGCGGAGGAGGTGCGGTCGCGATATTGGAAATTATGGCCGTTGATGAGCTGGGAACGGAACGAAGATGCTTCGCGGTTTCGGTTGCTGGATCTCTGGCCCATGCGCAATACGGCAGGTATTGAACGGAACTGGTCTCCGCTTTGGACGCTTTATCAGCGAGAGAAGAGTGCCGATGCTTCCAACCACTGCCTGTTGTGGGGGTTGTTTCGGCATTCGAAAGACGATGCGGGGATTGAATGGACCTTGCTTAAAGGTGTTGCGGGTTATAAAAAATATGAAGACAAACGATCTGTTCGCCTTTTGTTTATGCGGTTTGGTAGCCGGGAGGGGACTCAATAAACAATTTTAGCATAGATTACATGCGGCATCCCGTGCGTTCGGCCGAGCGCATAGGGGGAAGGGTGCTGCAGTTGTGCCACGATACCGGTCATGCGCTGGTTATGCTGGTTGAAGCCACGTTGTTTATCCGATTTGTCTTTGGGAAGCGCAGTCGGTATGAGACAGCAACCCAGATGTATGTCACCGGCATCAAAAGCCTAGCGGTCATTTCTGTGGTTGCGCTTTTCACAGGAATGATTTTGGCGTTGCAAACCGGGCTGGAACTGCGTCGATACGGACAGGAAGTCTATATTGGCTCTGCGGTAGCGGTTACCATGATTCGTGAGATGGGGCCGTTCATGACCGGCTTGATCATCGCGGCTAGCGTTGGTTCCGCGATTGCAGCCCAAATCGGAACCATGACGGTTTCGGAAGAAATTGCAGCGCTTGAAGTCATGAGCATTAACCCCAACCGGTTCTTGGTGATGCCCCGCTTGGTGGCCCTTGTTGTCATGATGCCCATCCTCACCGTGTACACGAACATTCTCGGAATTTTGGGCGGCGCGGTGGTTGGATCAACGCAACTGGGGGTATCGGTCCGTTCATACATGGATAACGCCACCCAGTTCTCAACCAACAAGGATCTTTATGTGGGACTATTCAAGGCGTTCATTTTTGGGGTCATCATTACAGCCGTGGCATGCCATCAGGGATTTATGACCACCGAGGGCGCCGTGGGCGTCGGCAAAGCCACCCGCCGATCAGTCATCATTTCGTTTCTCGTCATTCTGGTGGTGGGATACATGATTACGAGGCTCTTCTACATATGATCCGCTTCGAAAACGTAACCAAAGTGCTGGGTAACAACACCGTGCTCGACAACGTCGGATTCGAGGTCGGCGAAGGGGAAACGTTTGTCATCGTGGGGTTGTCGGGAGCCGGAAAGAGCGTGACGCTCAAGCATATGATCCGGTTGATGCGACCGGACTCGGGAAAAATCTTCATAGAAGATGACAACATCGTAGATATGGAGCGATCTGCCCTGCAACGGGTGCGGGAAAAGTTCGGGGTGCTGTTTCAGGGCGCGGCGTTGCTCCAGTGGATGACGGTGCGTGACAATGTCGCTTTGCCGCTTCGCGAACATACGAATCTTGAGGACGAGGAAATCCTTCGGCAGGTGGATGAAAAGCTGGAAATGCTGAATCTCGCAGATGCCGGCGATAAGTTTCCTTCTGATATTTCAGGTGGCATGCAAAAGCGTGTAGGTTTGGCCCGGGCCATTATTATGCATCCGAAAATTGTTCTTTACGATGAGCCGACCTCCGGCCTTGATCCTGTGACATCAAGGCGGATTGACGACTTGATCATTGATATGCGTAACCGCTTGGGCATTACCAGTGTGGTGGTCACGCATGATTTGCACAGTGCATTGGCCATCGGTTCGCGCATTATGATGCTTCACGAAGGGCGCATTGTGGAAAACGCCACTCCGGAGGGATTTGTCCGGTCCAAGGATCCCACGGTACAAAGCTTTTTGGAGTCTCAATACATTACACGAAAAGGGAAATGGGAAGAGTTGATCCATGGATAAATACAGACGTGAAATCTCGGTTGAAATTCTGGTTGGTCTGTTCATGTTTGCCGTGCTGATTGCCTTGGGTGTTTTTACCATCGTACTTAGCCGGGAAAGCCTCTTTAAGAAATCCTATCAGTACGAGTTCGTATTCAATGAGGTCAGTGGATTGCGCGATGGCGATAACGTATACCTGCGCGGAATGAATGTGGGGCGCGTGAAGCAGATTTCGCTCGAAGACAGCCAGATTCATGTTTACGTCACTCTGGATGTGCCCATTACATTGCGCCGAGATTACAAAATCGAGGTCGTGAACGCTTCGATGCTGGGGGGGAAACATCTCAAAATCTACGAAGGCCCGGAATCTGCGCCGGAACTTGGGGACAATGTGACCATTCTTGGGGCGCCGCCCGTGGATATCATCGAAGAACTCGGGTCTGCGGTTCAGGGCATTCAGGCGATGATCGACTCGGTTAACGAAGGGGAGGGTACGCTGGGCAAGCTCCTGACCGACGATACCATCTACAACAACCTGGTTTCCGTGAGCGAAAACCTCAAGACCCTGGGAATGCGGCTCGAAAACGGCGATGGCACGGTCGGCAAACTGCTCAAAGATGAAGAGGTCTACAATGATGTGCAACGCATGATGGCCAATTTTCGGGAAATCAGCGATCGACTCGCTGCCGGCCAGGGAACCTTGGGCAAACTGGTGTCCAGCGATTCGAACGTGTACGACGATCTAGGTGCCACGCTTAAATCTGTTAGAAGTATTGCCGAGCAGGTCAATTCCGGTGAGGGAACGCTTGGTAAACTGGTACATGATCCTACGTTGTACGACGAGGGCGCGTTGTTGATGGAAGATATGCGTGCAGCTATCGACGATTTGCGCGAAGCATCGCCCATCACATCCTTTGGCAGTGTTGTTCTGGGGGCCTTCTAGCAGGCGGAAAACCAAAACTCTATTTGCCTCGGAAGCGCGGCCAATGCCGATTCCAAAACCAGGCAGCTGTTCGAGGAAT
>JBNKSB010000043.1:0-10045 GCA_050297095.1 Pontiella sp.
GGGCGTGTAGCAATCCATAAAGGAATTGCCTGGAAGCACAGTAATCCCGCGCGCTTCGATGGCATCGACAATCGCCCCGAAAATGGTATGCGCGTTTTTGGTCTCCAACTCAGCCATCATGTCGCGGGCCAGTTTATCGTATCGTAGGTGGAAGATATTATGCGGAGCAATCTGCCCCACCATCACGCACTGCTTGATGCCGGTCGATTCGAGCTGATCGAGAAAGGATTGCATGGCCCCAAGGTTGGCCCAAAGCACCTCGTCCGCCAACGGCAACACTTCCCGCCCGGTCTCCCCCTTGAAGCCCAACACCACAATGCGCTTGACCCCCGCGGCGCGCGCGGCCTTCGCCATCATCGCCGGGTATGCCTGCCGCCCGGCAATAATGATCAATGATTCAGGAACATCCGGTTTCATAGTGCCCCGCACCATGCCAGAAAAACCAAACCCTTGGAAAACGTTTTTTCCAAGGGTTCAATGGCATTACAAGCTTGGGACGTCCCATTCCGCCCCCTCCGGCCATCACTGTAAAACAGTCGCCTTGCTGTTTGCGAGCAGGTTGTCGTGCCCCTGTGAATGAATGAGATCGCGAGCGGTGACTCCCGCATCGCTGGCGATATCGATGTTGGCGCCGGCCTGAATCAGTAGCTTGACGATATCGTATTGCTGTTCCTCCAGCGAAAAATGCAGATAGGTGTTGCCCCGTCGGTCAACCTTGTTGACGTCTGCCTCGTGATCCAGCAGGTATTCAACCACCTTGAATTTATTCTTTAATATGGCACAGGTGATGGGTGTTTGGGAGCGTTTGTTTTCAAGATCCACATCCACATTCGACTGCAACAGAACAGCAATCACCGATAGCGACCCATTCATCGCCGCCAGATGCAAGGGGGTCCAGCCCTGCAAGGAAACCGGCGCTGCCTCGGCCCCTGCGGCAATCAAGGCCTGCGCCGTCTCGAAATCATCGTTCATGGCAGCAATATGCAGAGGCATTTCCCCGATTTGGTCAGACAGGTTGGGGTTTGCCCCATTCATAAGGAGTAGACCTACAACCTTGAAGCCGCTCTTGACGGCCATCAGCAACGGCGTGTCCGCAACCCCATTACGTTGATTCACATCGGCGCCATACTGCAACAGCAACCGAACCGCGTCCTTGCTCTGATGGCTGATCGCCCAATGCAAAGGGGTCATGCCTCCGGCATCGGCATGGTTCACATCGACTCCTTTTTGCAGAAGCAACTCGACCAGACCCGGATTGCCAATGGCATAATAGAGGGTCGACCGACCGGAACGATCGGTTGCACTCACCGACGCTCCCTTGGCCAGCAGTTCCATAAACATATCGTTGCGACCGACTTGGATGGCAGTCATGAGTGGACTCAATCCGTCCTTGTTCTTTTCATCGACCGCCGAAGCATCGGATAAAAGCTCTTCATCCAATTGTTCAACCGTTCCGTGCTCAATGATCTCGAACAGGGAGGGGTTTCGCGCATGATACATGCAGAACGCCACGCCCAACCCGACAACGAGGACAAGCAACGCGATCAGCGAAACAGACCCGGCAAACCATTGTCTTGGTGCACCGAAAGAGCTTCCTTTGTATTCAGGACTATCCTTATGCGTCATCTCACGTCCATTGACCCAATGATCACGCGTGATTCGAAGAATCCTATATCCGAACAGGTAGACAAAGAGAATCCCAAACCAAACGATCCCAATCAACCACGTGGCCAATCCGGCAAAGAGAAGAATTCCTTCATCTCCCGATCCGTTGCCTACCGATTCGGAAACGGAACACTTGAGCAGCACCAATACTATCTCCAACAGGCCAAACGACCAAAGAGCCATTCCCAACCGCCATCTGATCAAGGAGTGATCCATGTTTTTCTCCTTATATTCCCCAACGTTTTCTCCGCCTCGCGTATCATCATAAAATTACAATTTTGTTTTACAGCAAATAAGGACTGTCATTTTAGTAAGTATTGCTAGAAAAACGCGGCTACGCTCGCGTCAATCAGCAGGGCCCTTCCTGCGTTCACATAAAACCGCCAACCTCGGCGTTAGTGTGGAGCGATGCAACAGCTCGCTTAAAATGCCCCACCGAACCCAACAGTTATGATCAGACCCCCGCATTGGTATTAAATATGAAAACTTCGCGCTGACATTCAGCGCTCCTCGATTGGAAACACGTGCTTAGAGAGGGGAATTCCCACAACTTCCCGCTTGCGTTTTAAGCCGCGATTCCCATCATAGGCCGCTCATTTTCAAAACCTTGAACCGAAAGGAATTAACATCATGGCTGTTAAGAAAGTTGCCCTGCTCACCGCCGGCGGACTAGCTCCGTGCCTCTCCACCGCTGTCGGACGTCTGATTGAACGCTACACGGAAGTTTCGCCTGAAACCGAAATCATCGCCTATGTCGGCGGTTACAAAGGCCTGCTGAAGGGCGAATCCATCGCCGTCACCGACGAAATCCGCAAGAATGCCGCAACCCTCTACAAGCACGGCGGCAGTCCGATCGGCAACAGCCGCGTCAAGCTCACCAACGTCAAGGACTGCGAAAAGCGCGGCCTCGTCGAGCCCGGCGAAAACCCGCTGGAAGTCGCGGCCAACCAGCTCGTCAAGGACGGCGTCGATGTCCTTCACACCATCGGTGGAGACGACACCAATACCACCGCCGCCGACCTTGCTGCCTTCCTCGCCGAAAACGACTACAGTCTCATCGTGGTCGGTCTGCCGAAGACCATCGACAACGACGTCTTCCCGATCAAGCAGAGCCTCGGCGCCTGGACCGCCGCCGAAGAAGGCGCGAAATATTTCGAAAACGTCGTGGCCGAGCACAACGCCAACCCGCGCATGCTGATCGTGCACGAAGTGATGGGCCGCAACTGCGGCTGGCTCACGGCCTACACCGCCAAGGTCTACCACGAGAACCTCGAAGAGCTCGATTTCCTTCCCCATATCGGACTCTCCAAGGAGCGCAAGGATGTCCACGCCGTGTTCGTCCCGGAAATGGAAATCGATATTGCGGCCGAAGCCGAACGTCTCAAGAAGGTCATGGACGAAGTCGACAACGTCAACATCTTCATTTCCGAAGGCGCCGGTGTTGAATCCATCGTGAAGGAAATGGAAGCCGCTGGCGAAGAAGTCCCGCGCGACGCCTTCGGCCACGTCAAGCTCGACGCCGTCAATCCGGGCGCCTGGTTCGGCAAGCAGTTTGCCAAGTTGCTGGGCGCAGAAAAGGTGCTCATCCAGAAATCGGGTTACTTTGCCCGCGCCGCCGCCTCCAACGAAGCCGACCTCAAGCTCATCAAGGAATGCTGCGACGTAGCCGTGGATTCCGCCATCGCCGGCATTGGCGGCGTGGTCGGCCATGACGAAGATAAGAACGACGAACTCCGCGCCTGCGAATTCCCGCGCATCGCCGGCGGCAAGCCGTTCAACATCGACGAACCCTGGTTCGGCGAGCTCCTCGCCGACATTGGCCAAGCCAAGGGAGCCAAGGTTGAAGTTAGCCACTAGGAATTGTAGGGCGCGAACGGACAACGTCCGTCGCGCCGTGGGCGGCTGGAAGGTCTACGACCATTCCAGCCCTACAAACACATAAGGCAAGCCTTCGGGCCTGCCTTTTTCTTTAGATGCTGTCTAATGTTTCGCCCATGCGGCTTCCGGGCTTTGGATCGTTGTTCATTTCAATATGCTGGTAACTCATGCGTATTTAAATGAGGCCGATTAACAAAGGAGAAACACCATGCCGTCCATCAAGGGAACCGAAACCGAAAAGAACCTGCTGAAGGCCTTTGCCGGCGAATCGCAGGCGCGCAACCGCTACACCTACTATGCCAGCGCCGCCAAGAAGGAAGGCTACGTACAGATTGCCGACGCCTTCGAGGAAACCGCCAACCAGGAAAAGGAACACGCCAAGCGCTTCTTCAAGTTTCTCGAAGGCGGCGAGCTGGAAGTGACCGCCACCTTCCCGGCCGGCAAGATCGGCACCACCGCCGAAAACCTTGCAGCCGCCGCCGGCGGAGAAAACGAAGAGTGGACGGACATGTACCCCGCCTTCGCCGCCAAGGCCCGTGAAGAGGGCTTCACCGCCATCGCCACCGTGCTGGAAAAGATTGCCATCGCCGAAAAAAACCACGAAGCCCGCTTCCGCGGCCTGCTGAAAAACATTGAGGACGGAACCGTTTTCAAGAAGAACGAAAAGGTGGTCTGGCGCTGTCGCAACTGTGGCTATGTCCACGAAGGCGAAGAAGCCCCCGGCATGTGCCCCGCCTGCGCCCATCCCCAGGCCCACTTCGAAGTCCTCGCCGAAAACTGGTAGGCGAAAACTGGAGGGACAGCGTCCTCGCTGTCCGCCGGGCGAACGGGCGGTCGACGAGGACGTCGACCCTCCACTACAACGACTCGATTCCAACAGGTTGCGTTTGCATCACCAGCCCTGCGACTTCTTCGCCGAAGGGGAAGCGTTCCTCGGGCAATGGACACGCATCCGGTCTCCTGTTGCATTACGCAACATGGAATGCCCCCCCCTGACGATGAAACAAGGAGCACGACATGGAATACGACACCGATAAAGTCGACGATACCACCTTAGCGTTAACGGCTGATCTCCGATCCGAAAAACAAGAATAAATCCATCATCATGAGCGACGAAGCCTTCGAGCGCTCCCAACGCCTATTTAACCAGATGTTTGGCAAGGAATGACTGCAACGCATTTTTTCGTGGCTACGGAAATGAACGTACAAAATGCAACGGACGGCTGAGGATAGCCGCCCCTACCCTTACAAAGGCCTCGTCTTTGTTTCCAGCCACGCAGTCTCTTCGGCATTCAGAAGGGGAGACAGTTTTTCGAACACCCTCTTATGGTACTCGTTCAGCCACTCGATATCCGTTGGTGATAGCAACTCGACTTTAAGCGGCGTGGTGTCGATCGGGCAGAGGGTTAGGGTTCGGAAGCGATAGAAGGTGCCGGACTCGGTTTCCTGGTCCTCTTCGACGACGACCATGTTTTCGGTGCGGATGCCGTGGCGGCCCTCCTTGTAGACACCGGGCTCGATGGTGAGGATCATGCCGGGCTCCAATGGCGTATCGCTGCGCTTGTGCTGGCTAAAGTTTTGCGGCCCCTCGTGCACATTGAGGTAGTGTCCCACGCCGTGGCCGGTGCCGCATTTGTAGTCGACTCCCTGTTCCCATAGCGGCTGGCGGGCAAGGATGTCGAGATTGTTTCCAGCGGCACCTTTCAGGAAGCGGGCGCGGGAAAGGTTGATGACGCCCTTGAGCACCAGCGTGTAGTCGGTCTTCTGCTCGTCGGTCAGTTCGCCCAGCGCAAAGGTGCGGGTAATGTCGGTGGTGCCGCCGAGATACTGTCCTCCGGAATCGATCAGGTAGAACCCCTTCGGCTCCAATGCGGCGCAGGTTTCCGGTTGCGGGAAATAATGCATCATGGCGGCGTTGGAACCATAGCCCGAGATGGAAGAGAAACTCAGGTCTACGCACTCGGAACAAGCCCGCCGGAAAGCTTCGAGGCGGTCGGCCGACGAGCATTCCGTAACATCACCTTGCGGCACTTCGGTCTCAATCCATTTCCAGAAGCGCACCATGGCCGCGCCATCGAGCTCCTGCACCTTCGCCCACTGTTCCAGCTCGGTTTCATTCTTGCGCGCCTTTGGCAATGCCGTCAGTTGCGGTTCGGAAACAACCTCGCAGTCCTCTGGAATGGCTTGCCGCAGAAAGGCATTCACGCGCCGGTCGTCGAACACGATAGTTTTGCCCGGATCCAACGACATAAGTGCGTCGGTAACCGCATCGTACGGGAGCGCCTCGATCCCTTCGTCTTCCAGCGACACCCGGACTTCATGGTCGACCTTTGATTCGTCGACAAACAGTTTCGTTGCATTTTGCGACACCAGTGCATAGGCCAGCGCCACCGGACAATACAAAATATCCCCCCCGCGAATGTTAAAGAGCCAGGCAATATCGTCTAGTGAAGAGAGCAGATAGAAATCAGCCTCCTTCTCTTTCATCCGATCCCGGATTTCCTGCAGCTTGTCTTGCACCGGCCGGCCGGAAAATTCGACCGGATGCCGCTTCAGCGGAGCCGCCGGCAGGGCCGGACGATCCACCCAGATGTCTGAAATAAAATCGAGATCGAGTTGCAGGCCAATGTTTTTTTCTTCCAGCTTCTCGTGCCAGGTTTGGGCATCGGCCGCGCTCAGCTGCCGCCCGTCGATCGCAACCGTGCCTCCTTCGGGCACCTGTTCCACGAGCCAATCGACCAACTCCGGCACGTCCGGCATTTGCATCTTGAACAGGGCAATCCCACTCCCCTTCAGCTCCTGCTCGGCCTGGATGAAATATCGCCCATCGGTCCACAGGCCGGCCTGTTCCTGCATCACGGCCACGGTGCCGGCGGAGCCGGAAAAGCCGCTAAGCCACGCGCGGCACTTCCAGTGATCTGCCACATATTCGCTTTGGTGCGGATCGGCGCTGGGCACCACATAGGCGTCAACATCATGCTTTTTCATGAGCATGCGCAACGATGCAATCCTATCGGCAATCTTCATTTTCATTTTTCCTGTTATCGATTCGACAAACTTTAGTCACCACCTGTGGCGGCTCTAGCGGTACAGCCTGCACTACGTGCCGGCTTCCTTCCATATGGTTTTTGCACGAAACAGCTCGTGGTCCCCGGTGCGAACTACATGATCAAACTGAAGCGGTCCGGTCTCTTCGGAACCAACCGTCACCGACTGCCCATAAACCGCTTCCGCCAGATAATTGCATTCCAGCAACTTGATCAAATGCATCTCATGGAATCCAAGCGGTAGGTTGTTCAGTACCCACTCGAGATAGCGCACATTGTTCACATGACCATTCAGGTCGAGATCGCCATACGTCACCGGAATGGCATCCCCTCCCTCGTTCGCGCTACCCTTGATGCGCGCCGGGCGGGAATCGAACACCGGAGCCCCCTCAGGCAACTCAACAGACATGTAGGTTTCAGGATTGGCCAGTGCCCGCTTTTCCAGGTCGATAAGGGACCACGCATTGGACGCGATCAGGACACGCTTGCCGCCTTCGGCAGTGATTTCAAAGTCGCGATGAAAAAAGAGCCGGTCGCGCCCGGATGGCCAAGTGCGGATTTGAATGGTGTCGCCCCACCGCGGCAGATGATCCACCGCTATGCGCTGCCTCGCCAAAACCCAGCCCAACTGTCTTTTTGCCAAATACGAATGCCCCAGGCCCAAATGTTCGGCGTGCTGATAGGCGGCCTCCTGCATGAAGCGGCATAGTGCCGGCAGGCGCGCCGCTTGATGGGGGTCTACATCATACGAGCTGATCGCATGCTCCGTCCGCCATTCCGGTTTTACTGCTCTCGACATGCAAGGCATTTAACACGAAGCGCGCAAAAAACGCGAAGACCGGAAACGGAAATTCTTCGCCGCCGTCATGATGTAAACTGGGAAAGCAAATATCTTCATTCTTCAACTTGATTGCCCAGCGGCCATGGTTCCAAATATTTCTTTTTGATTGTTGATCGCTTTAAGAAAAACCGGCTGCACAAAACCATGTCTTAAAATTCTAAACAGAGGGGAAGAGACCGATGAGAAAAGGAACACATGTATTCACCGTATTGGCATGGGCAGCCCTGCTGCTGGGAACGGCAACGGCCGACGCATCCACGAACCGGGTGCTGTTTATCGGCAACAGCTTCACCTACTACAACGACATGCCGAACATGTTCGGTACGATTGCCGCCAACCGGGGGCATACTGTGGAGGTGGCCCAATCTACCGAGGGAGGCTATTTCCTTTCCTACCACGTTGCCGACTCCAATACGCTGGCACTCATCGACCAGGGCGACTGGGATTTTGTAGTGCTTCAGGATCAGAGCACCTGGCCGAGTGCCTGTGCCGTCTATCCGGATGTTATGGACTCGGAAACCTCCGTGGTGGAAATCCTCTACGACCGGGTCAAGGCGACCAGTCCGAATGCCTCAATTGTGCTGTTCGAGACCTGGGCGTGGGATGAAGGCCGAATCATCAGCAACTACAACCAAGACACGAATTCGGTTATGGGCCCGGACGCTGCCACGATGCAGGCGCGTACTTCCTATACCTACCATTACCTGGCCGATTATCTTCGAGGCGTTGGCAAAAACGATGTCCGCGTTGCCCATGTGGGCGATGCGCGCGAAGTCAACCGTCTCGGACAAAACTACAACATGTTCCATGATGTCTCCCACCCCAATGCGGCGGGCAGCTATCTCGCCGCACTCGTCTTCTATTCCACGATTTTCGAAGCAGATCCGCTCGAAGTGACCTACAACCGGCTCAGTGCTTCCGACAGCGCCTACGTCCGCAGCATTGCCCGCTACTCGGCGTATATTTCCGCGCCGAATTCTCCGCGGAACCCTACGGCAACCGTGACCGATACCAATCAGGTGATCGGATGGGATGAACCCATCTTTGCTCAAATGACCGGCACGAACGGTCTGGCGACCGGCTATGTGGTGGAACGGGCGCTGGCCAGCGGCGGCCCCTACGCGGTAGTCGGAACCGTGGCGACCAACCAGTTTTTCGATACCGATATCAGCGATGGCGGTCCATACTACTATGTGATCAGCGCCACCAACAGCTTCGGTTCAAGTCCCGTATCCAAGGAACTTTTCGTGGTGCGAACCGCTCCCGATACGCCGGTCGGATTTTCCGCTCAGGGCGGACATGCCAAAACCTTGCTGACATGGGAGGCCGTGGCGGGGGCAGATGGCTACACCATTAAACGGGCCACATCCAGCGGAGGGCCCTACACCAATGCGGCGACCGGAATCATCGGGACGAGCTATACCGACACTGGACTGATTGACAATACGGCCTACTACTATGTCGTCAGCGCAACCAACACATATGGGGCCAGCCCCGATTCCGCGGAAGCTTCCGCAACGACGGTGGAGCCGGCTCTGATGGCGCACTACGCGATGGATGGCGACGCAACCGACAGCTCCGGAAACAACCTCGATGCAACCGTCGCGGGAGCCCCGACCTACACCTTGGGCCATTCCGGACAGGCGATTGTACTCTACGGCTCCAGCGACTATGCCCAGGCACCTGCGGACGTCGCCAACGTCAACGATATCACGATTGCGGCGTGGGTCTATTGGGACGGCAGCAGCGATTGGCAGCGCATCTTCGACTTCGGGAACGACACCAGCCACTACATGTTCCTCACGCCCAACACGGGCGGGAAATTGCGCTTCGCGATCAAGAACGGCGGAAGCGAGCAGATTGTCGATACCTCGGCACTCGCTACCGGCGTGTGGACACATGTGGCTGTGACGCTGGAATGGGATATCGCGACGCTCTACGTTAACGGAGTGGCGGTGAGCGCGAACACGGCGGTCACCATCAATCCGTCCGACTTCAACCCCGGCGTCAACTATATCGGCAAGAGTCAGTGGCCGGACCCCTTGTTCATGGGAAACATCGATGATTTTCGCATTTACAACGGCGCACTGTCGGCGGCCGAAGTGAACGCGCTGGCCGATACCGGAACGTCATCCGGTTCGGCGGTAGCCCATTGGAACTTCGAGGAAGGTACGGTGGACACGTATGTGCCCGGTCCGGGTACCGCCGGCACGTATAACGGAAGCATTCCGGATGTTTCCGGCAACGAAAACAATCTATCGCCCTGGGCAGTGAACTGGGAGTGGTATCGTGCCGATACGGCCGCAACCGCCACCCCGCAAAACGGATTCGCCAATCACCTGAGCGTCCAGAATGCCAACAACTTCAACGCCCTGTCGGCCATCGGAACCTCGTTGACAAACTGGAATCCTGCGGCATGGACGATTGAGGCCACCTTCAAAACCGATAGCACAACCGGTACTCAGACGATCGTCGGGCGCGACAGCCAAGGAGCCTATGCGGGCGACACGAGGTTGTCGGCGCTCTACTTCGCGGTGCGTCCCGGAGGGACGATGGCAATCCAATTCACGGATACGGCCGGCAACAACTGGAACCTTGATTCGGCGGGTGTTAT
>JBNKSB010000044.1:0-4767 GCA_050297095.1 Pontiella sp.
ACTTTTCTTCCCGATCAGCAGGGCGATGCCTCCGGCGGGGCGGTTAACGTGGTGCTCAGCAGCATGCCCGAGGATCTGGTGTTGAAGTTCAAGACGGGAGCCAAGTACAGGACCTCGCTACCTGATGATGGAGATTTTCTCAGCTACAAGGATGGCGGTGTGAGCACCTGGGGCAAGGACGATGGACGTCGCGATCAACAGGAGTCAGGAACTGTCTGGAATGGAGGGGTCGGTGTTCAGCGCAGTGATGTGCCGGATATGTATGACTGGTCGCTGACCGCCGGCGGGAAAAAGGAGATTTTTGACGGTGTCAAAGTGGCCGGATTGGCCAACTTCTACTACAAGACCGATGCATCGTACATCGACGACAAAAAAGATGATAAACTTTGGCTTCGTGAGCAAGGTCTGGTCCCGGTGACTTTTGGCCAGCAGGACCCATACGATTCCACTACGGGGGTCCTGAGTCCGTCTGGCCAGGATTTCAAGACCAGCCTTTTCGATATTCAACAAAGTTCGGAAGAGGTTCAGTGGGGCGGGTTGGCCGCCGTGGGGCTCGAAGTGGCGGACCAGTCGCTTTCCCTGCTTTACATGACCACCCACGTGGCCGAGGACAAGGCCACTCTGGCGGAAGATACGCGCGGGAAGGAGATCTATGTAACGTCGGGGGTGCCGGGCTATAATCCATTGGGTGTGAATGACTCCACCGCATATGATTATGCGGCTCCCTACCGTCGAAGCCAGACCCTGGCATATAACGAGCGAGACACGGCAACCTTGCAGTTGAGCGGTGACCATATCCTGCCGATCCCGGAGTTTTCGGCCGGGGAGTGGTTTACACTCAAGAAACCGGAACTGGACTGGACGGCGGCACATAGCAGCTCGGACCTGAGCCAACCCGACAAGCGCCTGTTCGGGTCCCTTTGGGTTCCGGAATCCCGGATATACTATGGAGGCAGAAACCCTCGATCGGTCACAAACAATGCGGCCTATTACCAGGACAAACCCGATTCCGACTATTTGGGCAACGCGCAACGGATTTGGAAAGAGGTCTCCGAAGAAAGCGACCAGTACTTCATGAATTTCAACCTTCCGTTTGAGCAATGGTCGGGGGATGAAGGGGCTTTTAAGGTTGGGCTGTTCAACGATTCCCTCCACCGTACATATAATCAGGATTCATACAGTAATTTCAAGGATCCGTCGGACAACTCGATCAATCCGTACACGGGGCCCGAGCTCCCATGGACGCAGTACTGGACGGATTATTTTCCGGGCGCAAAAGACATCATGTACGAAGCGGAGATCGACGTGGACTACGAAGGAAATCAGGAATTATCGGCCTGGTACTACATGACCGAGCTTCCGGTGTGCTCATTCCTGACCTTTGTGGGGGGGGCTCGCTACGAGACATCCGATCTGGACATAACCCTGATTGATCCGGAAGCGGGAGCAAAACGGGTGGTCCTGGGAGATACTGCCCCGTACGATCTGTTGCCGGGGGAAGGGGATGTCGATTACCATCAAGACGATTTGCTCCCATCCTACGGTGTGCAGTTGAAACCGCTCGAGTCTTTGGCCTTCCGTGCTTCCTACAGTGAAACCGTAGCTCGACAAACCTTCAAAGAGCTTACGCCGATACAGCAACAGGAATATCTGGGGGGTGACGTTTTCATTGGTAATCCGAACCTGACCATGAGCGCGTTGGAAAACTATGACCTGCGTGCGGATTATTCACCCTATCCCGGTGGGTTGGTTTCTGTTTCATGGTTTCGAAAAAACATCGAGGATCCCATCGAATACACGCAGGGATACGCCGATAATCCCGGAACCTATACCACGGCAGTCAACTATCCGGACGGAAAACTGGTCGGATACGAGGTGGAGGTCCGCCAACAGCTGGGCCAGTTCTGGCGCCCGCTTGAAGGTCTGTCGGTGGGTGCCAATGCCACCTTCATCGATTCCGAAGTGACGATTTCGGACGAGGATCAGGATCGGCTGAGGTTAAAGGAGGCAACCCGGGCCAACCTCGGCCTCGGGGAAGAAGGTTACAATACGAAGACGCGTGACATGCTGGGTGCGCCGGAACATCTGTACAATGCCAATATTACCTATGAGATTGCCAAAACTGGGACAAAGCTGGGCCTGTTCTATATCGTCAAGGGCGATACTTTGGTGTCGGGTGCTAATTTTACGGAATTCTATTTTCCAAACGTCTACGACAAGGAGAATGGAACGCTCAATATTACCCTTTCGCAAAAGCTGAGTGATCATTTCACGCTCTCATTCAAGGCCAAGAATCTGTCCGATCCGGAAATCCAGCAGGTCTATCGAAGCAAGTTTATTCCAGAGGATGCCGTGAAGTCCTCCTATAGGAAGGGCATTGAATACAGTGTGGGGATCGGCGGCACATGGTAACAGGCAACTAACAAGCCGCTCATTCTAAGAAAACAATCTAAAAATAGAACACTAGTCAGAGGTAAACATGAAAAGAAAACTGTTGATGATACTGGCCCTTTCGAGTGCGGCAGCCTGCGCGCAGGCGCAGGAACTGGACCGCACAAAGGAAGCGCTCTCGAAGTGGGTGGAAACCCGAAAGCTGATCTCCGAAGAAAAGCAGAAATGGGAACTGGAACGTGAAATTCTCAGCGACCGGATCGATCTTGTCCGTACTGAAAAGGACAGCCTGACCGAGAAAATCCATGAGACGCAGTCGCTCATCACCGATGCCGACAAGAAGCGCGAGGATCTGGTCAAGGAAAACGACGCGCTCAAGAATGCGTCTGCTACGCTCGTCAACCGGATCTTTACGTTGGAACAGGAAGTGTTGGTTCTGCTGGAAACCCTGCCGGAACCCGTGCAGGAACGTATTCGTCCGTTGAGCCAGCGCCTTCCGAAAACCGAAAAGACCGAGCTCTCGCTCTCCGAGCGCTACCAGAATGTAATCGGCATCGTCAACGAGCTGAACAAGGCCTCCCAGGAAATCGCAGTCGTCAGCGAAGTCCGCACCTTGCCCGACGGTTCCACGGCTGAAGGCCAGACGCTCTATCTCGGCTTCGGTTGCGCCTACTGGTGCACGAACAAGGGCGACATGGCCCAGTACGGACATCCGACGTCGGATGGCTGGCAGTGGGAGGCGAATAATGACATTGCCTCCAACGTGGCCGACGCCATTGCCATTTTGAAAAACGAGAAGGTTGCGGAATTCATCCCGTTGCCCGTCAGCGTGAACTGAGGAAATGAAAATGAATGTGTTTTCGATTATACAATGTCGTGTTCTGAAATCCGATGGTAGGGCTGGAATGGTTGAAAACCTTCCAGCCACGGCGGGAAGGTCGTTGACCGTAAAGATGAAGCATACGATCACTTTACTATTGCTGTGTGCCGGAGGCACGTTTGCGCAATCGGCCGACATGGAGACCAAACTGGAAAACAGCCTGCAGGAGCTTTCGAAGGTCCGCGAGGACATTGCCGTGGAAAAGCTGCCGATGGTCAAAGGGCTCAATGCCCTCGAGGATGAACTGATGGATGTCCGGCTCGAACATCAGAAAGTGATGCGCCAGCTCGATAGCCGCAACCTCGATCTCAACAACCTGCGCTCCGAGATCAAATCGCGTCAGGGGGAAAAGAGCTACATCTCGAACCTGCTGGGCGAATACATCCGCAACTTCCAGACCCGCCTGCATATTGCAGAACTGGATCAATACAACGATGCATTGAACGAGGCGGTACTTGCTCCCGACAACACCAACCTGTCGGACGAGGAGATCTATGTGAAGCAGACGGCTCTCGTTGAAACTTCTATCAAGCGCCTCCAGGACGCTGTTGGTGGCACTTTCTTCGGCGGCAATGCGGCTGGCGAGGATGGCTTGGTCAAGCAGGGGAACTTCTCCCTCGTTGGCCCGGTCGCCTTGTTCGCTTCCGACGACGGCTCGATGGCCGGCATCGCCGAGCAACGCCTGGGTTCGCTTGAGCCGACCGTGATGCCGTTTGCCGATGCGGGCAATGCTGAACTGGTGGCGCAAACCGTGAAAAACAAGTCGGGCACCTTCCCGTTCGATCCGAGCCTGGGCAATGCCCGCAAGATCGAGGAAACCCGCGAAACGCTGGGAGAGCATTTGAAGAAGGGTGGTTTTGTGGTCTATCCCATCATCGGCATGTTTATTCTTGCTTTGCTCGTGGCCATCGGAAAATGGATCCAGTTGGCTCTCATTCCAATGCCCTCCGACAAGGATGTGCAGCCGCTGCTTAAGGCCATGCTGAACGACAATCACGATGAGGCGTTGAGCAAGGTCGGCCAGATCAAGGGACCGACAGGTTCCATGCTCAAGGTGGGCATCGAGCACATCGACGAGCCGAAGGATCTGGTGGAAGAAGTCATGTACGAGGAAATGCTAACGACCCGTATGAGCGTCAATAAATGGACCTCGTTTATCGCCGTCTGTGCCTCGTCCGCACCGTTGCTGGGGCTACTCGGTACAGTAACCGGCATCATCAACACCTTCAAGTTGATCACGGTATTCGGGTCGGGCGATGTAAAAACGCTTTCGGGCGGTATTTCCGAAGCCTTGATCACCACCGAGCTGGGGCTGATCGTGGCGATCTTCGCGCTGGTGCTCTACGCCTTTCTGTCCCGCAAGGCCAAGGGCATCTGCGATCGAATGGAACAGGTTGCAATCCTGTTCATGAACCGCTCCATGCGCACCGCGCCGGAAGAAGTAGTGGTCGACAATGCGCTCAAGGTAAAGATCCCGTAATGGAAGAAACAACGTC
>JBNKSB010000045.1:0-5498 GCA_050297095.1 Pontiella sp.
ACGGGCAAATCACCGCCACCGTGTCCGACAGTCTGACCGGCCCCTTTAAGACCCTCGACGGCAAGGACATCTATCCCGGCTCGGGCTGGAAGCCGTATCCGATCCATCAAATGTCATACATTGACGCGGAAATCTTCCGCGATGACGACGGTCAGGTCTACATGTTCTATTCCCGCCGCCGCGTGGTGAAGCTCAAGCCCGACCTGTCCGGTCCCGACGGCCCGGTCATCACGATTAACACGGGCGAAGGCAACTACTCCGAAGGCCCCTGTATTTTCAAACGTAAAGGGATCTACTACTACCTCTACACGCTGGGTGGCGGTGAAAACTACCAATACGCCTACCTGATGAGCCGCGAGTCGCCGATCGGCCCCTGGACCATCCCGGAGAACAAAATCATTGCGCAAACCGATCCTTCGGTCGGCATCTACGGTCCGGGCCACGGCTGCTTCCTAAACCCGGCCGGCACCGACGACTGGTATTTCATCCACCTCGAATTTGGTCGCAGCAGTACCTACCGACAGACCTTCGCCCAGAAGATGGAGTTTAACCCGGATGGTACGATCAAAGCGATTAAGCTGACCAACCAGGGGATTGGCGCGCTGCGCGAAGGTCCTTCGCGCGGGCCGAATCTCGCGCTCGACAGCACTGGCTCGGCCTCCTCCGTCCGTCCGGATTTGAAGATCCGTTTCACGCCTCCGGCGCCCGGCCGCACCGAGACCTTCTCTCCCGAGCTCGCACTCGACGACTCCAACGGCACCCGCTGGATGGCCGCGCCCGGCGATGCAAACCCCTGGTTCCAGGTGGATCTCGGCGAGCCGCGCAGCATTTCGAGCACGGAGGCCTATTTCGTGAAGCCGGCTGCCGGCCATGCCTACAAGCTCGAATGGTCACTCGACGGCAAATCCTGGAAACCGTATGGCGGTCACGACGATGTGATCCTTCGTTCGCCGCATCGGGATGAAAAGAAGGTCCGTGCACGCTATCTGAAGCTGACCATCCTGAAAGGCGAACCGGGCCTCTGGGAGTTCCGGGTATATTGACGAAGAGCAATCTGGAGCCAGGTCTCCAGATCGTTACAACGTGGCGAAATCTGATTTTGCAGAAGATGATAAAAAGAGGTTCGAATTCATGAAGAAAAATCATGTTTGGTTGTTGGGTAGGCATTGTTTGGTGGCGGTATTCTTTTTCACACTGACATTCATTGGTTACGGAAAGAATGGTGCCGACGTCGCCGGATCCGCATATCTCTTTTCATCTTTCCGGGGGAACGGCGAGGATGGATTGCATCTGGCCTACAGTCATGACGGCCTGAAATGGACGGCGCTCAAGGGCGATACTTCGTTTCTGAAACCGCAGGTCGGGGGAAGGCTCATGCGCGATCCGTGCGTCGTCCAGGGACCGGATGGCACTTTCCATATGGTCTGGACGGACAGTTGGACCGGCACGACGATCGGCTATGCCTCGACCCGGGATTTCATCCATTGGTCGGAGCAGAAGTCGATTCCTGTCATGGCGCAGGAACCGACATCAAAGAACTGCTGGGCGCCCGAAATCGTTTATGACCGCAAGCGCGATCGGTTCATGATCTTCTGGGCCACAACGATTCCTGAAAAATTCACCGAAACCTGGTTCGATGGAAAGAACGACAACAACCACCGTATCTACGCCACCACCACGAAGGATTTTGAATCGTTTACGCCCACAAAACTGTTTTTCGAGCCCGGCTTCAACGTCATTGATTCCACGCTGCTTGTTCTGAAGGGCAAGGTATTTATGTTTTTCAAGGACGAGACCCGCTACCAGGATGCGAAGAAAAACCTTCGTCTTGCGGTGGCGAACGATATTGCGGGTCCCTACAAGGTGGCGTCCAAACCTGTCACGTCACCGGGCGAGTGGGTCGAAGGGCCGACTGCGATCCGGATCGGCGACTATGTCTATGTCTATTATGATTCGTACAAGAACAAGCATTATGGAGCGCTCCGCTCGCGCGACATGCGGAACTGGGAGGATGTGACCGGGCAACTGATCATGCCCAAGGGCATCCGGCACGGGACGGCATTTGCAGTTTCCAACGATATTTTGGATGCATTGCTGGCGGGGGATACCTCCGATGTAAACGGCCACGTGGATGACTAGGAGTCAGGCGCATTCAGGTGAATCGGAAAGGGCCGGGTCTCTGCGGCTAACCATCCGAAGGGGAACTGTGAATATGTATAAAGGAGGGGCAATACCGATGAAAGCATCCCGGTTTATTTTGTTGTTGTGCGGATTTATCGGATCCGCCGTTGCGGCCCACGCGACCAACCCGATCTTTACCGATATGTTCACCGCAGACCCGGCCGCGACGGTCGTCGGGAATACGGTTTATGTCTACGTGGGGCACGATGACGCGAGTCCCGGGCAAATGTTCAATATGCCGGAGTGGCTTTGCTACTCGACGAGGGATATGAAGACGTGGACCGCGCACGGCCCTGTCATGCGGCCCGAAGACTTCAAGTTTGCCCGCGCAGGAGTGGCATGGGCCGGGCAAATGGTGGAAAAGAACGGGAAATACTACTTCTACGCCACGCTCCGTCGTAACAATAACAACGAACACTGCATTGGCGTGGCCGTAAGCGACAAGCCGACCGGCCCGTTTAAGGATGCCCGCGGCACACCCCTCATCACCGACGGCATGACCACCGATTCTCGTCGCCCAAATGCCGACATCGATCCGACGGTCTTCATCGATGACGACGGCACTCCGTGGATCATGTGGGGCAACGGCGACTTCTATTTGGCGAAACTGAAGCGCAATATGATCGAGCTGGACGGCCCCGTCCAAAAGATGCCGCACGAGAACGTTGCGGAAGGCCCGTGGCTCTTCAAGCGCAACGGCATATACTATAATGTCTATGCCGCCGATGTTCCCGGCACCAAGCCCGAGCAGATCGCCTATTCAACGGCACCTGCGGTCACCGGCCCCTGGACGTATCGCGGGCTGGTCACCGGTCCCGCGAAGCGTGGTTTTACGATTCATCCAGCCGTCATTGAGTTTAAAGGCAAGTGGTACTTTTTCTACCATGATGGTTCAACGTCCTTGAACGGCACACCAGGCGCCGATGGACGCCGGTCTGTCTGCCTCGAATATCTTGAATTCAACAAGGACGGCTCCATCAAGCCTATTGTTCAGACCCGTGAAGGCGTTAAGTAGTCTCCCGGAACGGTATGAAAAACAAGGAATTTTAAATGAATGGATTAACAAAAGCAGGTCTGCTGATCACCATGTTCTGCGGGTTGATCGCAACGGCAAAATCGGAGACCGTAACGATCGATCTGAACAAAAACAAAGCGATCAGCCCGCTCCTGATGGACGTTTTCTTCGAAGACCTGAATTATGCCGGCGATGACGGCCGCGACGATGTGATCCTTCGTTCGCCGCATCGGGATGAAAAAACGGTCCGTGCACGCTATCTGAAGTTGACGGTTTTGACAGGCGAGCCGGGGCTCTGGGAATTCCGGGGTTACTAATGGAGGATCCCTGCGGAAGCCATTCAATGCAGGGGCATTATTTTAGAAGGAGAAGTTTGATGTATACGACGACCCGAAGCGGGAAGGGAGTTCTGGTTGCTGCGGCTTTGCTGGCGTGGTTCGCTCCCGTGTGCCCGACTCAGGCTCAGCACCGGGATGTGAAACGTCCGGACGAATGGAAAAACCTGGCGTTGGGTGCACGCTTCATGGACCGTATTGCGCCGATGCCCTACATTGGAAAACCCGTGGACGATACGTGGGGAAATCCGGAAGTACGGCCGCGCGATATTCTCAACGGCATCGAGGATCCGGCATGGTCCTACTGGGGCGGAAACATTCTGTCGGGCTCCGACGGGCTCTACCACCAGCTTGTGTGCCGGTGGGCCGAAGACAACCCGAAAGGGCACTGGGCGTGGCGGGGATCGGAAGTGGTCCATGCGGTTTCAAAAAACCGGCTGGGACCCTACAAGGTCGAATCGGTCATCGGCAAGGGCCACAATCCGGAAGCCTATGTGACCAAGGACGGTCGCTACGTCTGCTACGTGATCGACGCCTACTACATCGCCGACCATCTGGAAGGGCCGTGGGAAAGACGGAAGTTTGAATTCGACGTTCGCGACCGGCGCGTCATGGCAGGGTTTTCCAACCTCAGCTTCACCCAGCGCGAGGACGGATCCTACCTGATGGTCGACCGCGGCGGCGGGATCTGGTGCAGCAAGGATGGTTTGGGACCATGGGAACAGGTTACCCAGGGCAGCAACTATCCCAAGGTGCCGGGGCGTTTCGAGGATCCCGTGATCTGGCGCGGGCCAGTGCAGTACCACATGATCGTGAACGACTGGATGGGCCGCATCGCCTACCATCTGCGCTCCAAGAACGGCGTGCAATGGAAGGTCGATCCCGGCGAGGCCTACATGCCGGGCGTGTCCGTCTATGAGGACGGCAAGAAGGAGTTGTGGTACAAATACGAGCGACCCAAGATTTTCCGCGATGAGTATCGGCGTGCCGTGCAGATCAACTTCGCGGTCATCGACTCGCCGAAGGGCGATGACAAACCGAGCGACAACCACAATTCCAAGAACATCGGCATTCCGCTCGTCAAACCTCGTCTACTCACGTTGCTGACGCCCGAAATCACGCCCGCGACCAAGGAGATCCGCGTGCGCATCGCCGCCGAAAAGGATTTCAACCCCCAAACCGATATGGACTTGGAATCGCTACGGTTCGGTGCGCCCGAGGAAGTGGATTACGGGCGGGGCTGCCGTGTGTTGAAAGCGGAGCCGGACGCCGACGGCTTGGTTCTAGTGTTCGCAGCGGATGGCAATGGCTTCGATGCGGACAATTTTGCCGGAAAACTGCTGGGACGCACCGCCAAGGGCGGGCTTCTGTTCGGCTATTCCCGCTTGCCGTGGGTTGAGTATGATCTGCCTATTCTGTCCACCCGCAAGGCCGCGATCACCCGGAAGGACGACAAGCACCTGACGGCTGCGGTGGAGGTGAGCAATTTTGGTCCGGTGGCCTCCGATGCCGCCCGGATGGATATCGATGTGCTGGATTCGGATGATCAGCTGGTCTTTAAGGCGAGCGCATCCTGTCCCGCCTTGCAGCTGTATGAAAAAACAACGGTTACCGTTTCCCTGAGTGCATCCAAGCTCAAGCTTTTGGAAAGCTACACACTGCGCAGTTCGGTCGCCTACCGGCACGAAGAACCGCTGGTCTACGAGGAGCAACGCGTGCTGCTCGATAAGCCGTCCGTGCGGGGCGACGCATCCTTCGAGCTGGCCAGCGGGCAGCACCCCGGCGACAACGAGGGGGTGGATAAGCTGACGGACGGCGATGCCGGCACGAAACTCTGCGTCGAGACGGAAGGCGATCCCGTTGAATTGATGATCAAGCTTGAAAAGCCGGCTGCGGCGACGTGCATTTCCCTGGAGACGGCCCGCGATACCCCCAACCGCGATCCGCGCCATTGGTCGGTCGAAGGA
>JBNKSB010000046.1:0-3472 GCA_050297095.1 Pontiella sp.
AACAGGGACAGCTTCCCGTTGAGCTTGCTCTTGACGCCGGTAACGAGCAGGCCGTTTCCGTCCTGTTCATTCTCCATATTGGCGCTGTATTCAAGGTTCAGATAATAGTTCGCCGTTTTTGAAATGGCCCACAGAAAGTTGCCGGAGACGCGCCATTCAGCATAGTTCCGCTCCCCCGATGCTGTGCGTTCGTACACCTGGTTGATGCCCACACCGGCATCAAGCTTCATCTCTTTTTTCTTGATGAAGTAGTAACCAATCGTCGGACCGATTTTAAGACGGGCGTTTATATCCTTGATCGCGTCATGGTAGCCTTCCGCAAAAACACCACCGTAAAAATTCTTGCTTGAAAACTTATGGCGGTAGTCGGACTGCGCACGAAGCTGCCCTTCGGTTTGCTTCCCTTCCGTTTTGCCCTGCTCGCCATGAAGACTGTTGATCCAGTCGTTTTCCGGTGCAAACCGGTCGGCTTTGAAATCAACCGTATACAACGTTTTATCGGTATTACCCGCCTTGTAGGTCGCTCCCAGCGAAACACTGCTCTTCCACGTCACATTCGTTATAGGTTCGTCTGCAAGCCCCATTAAAGGCAGGGCCACCATGGCTCCCATCAATACTCCCTTGATCCTCGTCATTGCATCTCCTTTATTGTTATGGGCCAAAGCCTAGAAAAGATGATCATCGCGTACAACCTCATTTGAGCCACAAATGAAAAGCCGGAACTTGGCACTTGCAACTCGAATTTCATTGTCCAGAATTCTAAAAGACAGACACACCCTATGGAGTATGTGAAATGAACGACTATACCTACGCCCCGATCATCCAGCATGCTGGAGACGACAGCACCCCCTACCGCCTTGTCACCACCGAAGGCGTCCGTGTCGAGCAGTTTAATGGAAAGGACGTGCTGGTCATCGAGCCCGAGGTTCTTGAGCGCCTCGCCTACGAAGCCTTCTACGAAGTCTCATTCTATCTCCGCCCCGGTCATATGAAACAGGTTGCCGCGATCCTCGATGACCCCGAAGCCAGCGAAAACGACCTCTTCGTCGCCCACTGCTTCCTCGAAAACTCCGTCATCGCCGCAATCGGCGAGCTCCCGACCTGCCAGGATACCGGCACCGCCATCGTCGTTGGACAAAAGGGGGCCCAGGTCTGGACCGAGTGCGATGAAAAGGAAGCCTTCTCCAACGGTGTCTACCGTTGCTTCCAGGACTATAATCTGCGCTATTCCCAAATCGCTCCTCTCTCCATGTTCGAGGAACAAAACACGAAGAACAACCTCCCCGCGCAAATCGATATCTATGCCACCAAGGGGATGGAGTATGAACTGCTCTTCGTTGCCAAGGGCGGCGGATCCGCCAATAAGTCGATGCTCTATCAAAAAACCAAGTCGCTCCTGACCGAAGGCAATCTCGAGGAATTCCTAAAGAACGAACTCTTCAACATCGGCACCGCCGCCTGCCCGCCCTACCACTTTGCCGTCGTCATCGGCGGCACCTCCGCCGAAGCCACAATGAAGTATGTCAAGCTGGCGTCCTGCGGCGAGCTCGACGACCTGCCCACCACCGGCGATACGTCCGGACGCGCCTTCCGCGACCTCGAATGGGAAAAAAGGATTCTCAAGATGGCGCAGGATTCAAAGATCGGTGCGCAGTTTGGCGGCAAATACTTCTGTCACGACGTCCGCGTCATCCGCATGCCGCGCCATGCTGCCTCCTGTCCCGTCGGCCTCGGCGTCTCCTGCTCCGCCGACCGCAACATCAAGGCGAAGATTACCCGCGACGGCGCCTTCATCGAACAGCTCGAACACGATCCCGCCAAATATGCGCCGACCAACATCCGCAAGGGCGAAGACCCCGCACCGGTTATCGATCTCAACCGTCCGATGGACGAAGTCCTGAAGGATCTATCGCAGTATCCCGTATGCACCCTTGTCCGGCTCAACGGCCCACTGATCGTCGCGCGCGACATTGCCCATGCCAAAATCAAGGAGAAACTGGACAACGGCGAAGAAATGCCCGCGTATTTTAAAGACCATCCCGTCTACTATGCCGGCCCGGCCAAAACGCCCAAGGGTAAGCCCTCCGGTTCGTTCGGCCCCACCACCGCCCAGCGCATGGACCCCTACGTCGACGAATTCCAATCGCACCGCGGCTCCATGATCATGCTCGCCAAAGGCAACCGTTCCAAGGGCGTCACCGACGCCTGCGCCAAGCACGGTGGTTTCTACCTCGGCTCCGTCGGCGGACCCGCCGCCCTGCTCGCCGAAAAATGCATCAAGTCCGTCGAAATCGTCGATATGGAAGAGCTCGGCATGGAAGCCGTCCGCAAGATCGAAGTCGTCGACTTCCCCGCCGTCATCATCGTCGACAACAAAGGCAACAACTTCTTCGCCGACATCCTGAAGGGCTCCAAGTAGACGCGCGCTTCCAGCTGCGTTGCGCACGGGCAGGAAAACGATGAAGAAAAACAATCCAGCCGCATTGCCCGTATCCTACGCCATTGCGGCCTTCATCGTGCTGGGCATCGCTTTCGTGGCCACGCCCGTGGGATGGAACCTGATTCCGGCCCGCCTGATCGCATGCGTGGCCGTGGCGCTGTCGGTTAAACTGAAGTCGCTCCAAGCCGCGCCGGAACCAGCCGCCAGTGAAAACCGAACCATCGAAATCGACGAGGCCGACCTGAAGGCGATGGACCCTGTCGCGCAACCAGCCCCCGACCTGGGGCGACGCCTCAACCGCGCATTCGGCCCCATCGCCGCCGGCATGATCATCGACCTGCTTGATTTCACATCGTTCGGACCAATCGGTCTGGTGCTGGGATTGCCTATCGGCGCCTTGGCCGGATATTGGATGGGCCGTGCATTGGGCTTAAGCCGGAAAGCCACGCTTTGGTGCGCCCTCGTCGCCGGACTCTACTGCACCGCACCCGCCACGGAGTTCATCCCAATAGCCACGCTCGCGGGCGCATACGTCCGCTTCAGCGAAAGCGGAAAACGCCGCCGAGCGAACCGCGACCGGTAGGCTAGGTGGTGCCGGCGGCCCGCAGCGACAAGCAAAACATCCTTGATCCAGCCATCCGCACCAACGCTATCATCAGCCTGATTAAAGTCACCAACTACCTGCTCGACCAACAAATCCGCAAGCTTGAGATGGATTTTCTAGCCGAAGGCGGCCGCCGCGAACGCATTTGTTTCTAGCGGCACTGCAACGAAACAACGCACTCCCATGCGGCGGCAAAGCTGGCTCGGCGCAATAACAACTTCTTATTTTTTGGTGTGCTAAAGCATTGTTTATTATATATTTCCGATTTCGCACCATGCATTTGGAAGATACCACATGTGGAAGTCCATACCCTTTATCATCTTGTCCGGCTTCATCGGCTCCGGGGCCATGGCCGCCAACGATATTATCGGCGATCACGCCGACGGGGAGCTTGTTGTTGTTTCCGGGGCAGGCTCGTTCTGGACGAA
>JBNKSB010000047.1:0-5842 GCA_050297095.1 Pontiella sp.
TACACATCTCTTTTGTATATTCTATTAACTTCCCACGTAACAGGTTGATCATCATGTCCGAAATTATATCTGGACCTATTCCTTCGACTAACAAGATGGTATCCTCTAAGTCCTTTATCGCTCCGCTTTTGATAGCTTGACTATTACTCAAAGCAGTCCAGGCCTTTTCAGCCACATTAATCCCGCCTCGCCTACCCCTGGATCTTGAACCCCTAGAAAGCCCAAGATGGGCATCGTTAGGCTCCACCAGAGCGGCGCTCAGCCGCCATTTCTCGTTCCTCTTTCCATTCTTAATGGCATCCAAGATCCCTTGGAAATAGTCTTGGACCAGTTCGACGCAATCGAGACCCCAATCTGAGGAAAAATTATGCAATGCTCTTGGATCTACAAATAGTTTGATGTCTGCAGAGATATCAACATCCACAAAATCCAAGGACCCCTGAGTCTGTTTAAGCTTATAGTATTGTGATACTCTCATTATCTAACCCTTCGAACTTAGTAATTGAATTGCAAGCCTTATGTCTTTGGTTGTAATAGGCTCCTTTTAAGCCACCAATTTGATCTTCCTTCAGTCGGTGTTCCCGCCACAGCAGTGCGTCGCGTTTGGGGGAATATTGTTTTTGTTCGGGCGGGAGGATGGTTTTTCCGTTGAGGTTGATCAGGTCGAGGTGGGCGTCGATGCGGTCGTCGATGTCTTTGCGGACATGCCAGAGGTTGTCGAAGCAGGGAAAGATGAGTTCCTGGTCCATGGCCCAGTGATGGTTTTTGCAGAGTGACAGCCCGTTGCGCGGATCATCGTCGAGGGATTCGGGACTTAGAGTGAAGCGATTTTTGGCGGTTTCGCCGCTGGAAAACAGATCAATCACCGACAGCAGCATGTCCGCCTTGTGCGGGCTGGTGTGCCCCCATTGCGTGTTCATATGCATCGCCGTCAGTTGGTCGATATAATCATTTCCCGATCTTTCCACAAACACCCCTCACGCGCTTATCGACATCCACAAAACCAGAAAAATTGTAAGGTTATGAAGACACTTCAGCAAGTCATGCACAGAGAAAAGATGTGTAGGGAATTCCCCCGCAAACTTTAAGCATACCCGATACGCGTGATGAACATAATGTCAGATTGGCTGGTGCAGTGGATGTTTCACCGCGCAGGCTATAGAGAGTATGGCGCTAAAAGTATACAGCTGTCGTTTTCATCAGACTGCGGATGATAATCTGGATCAACGTCAACGCAGTACTTCTTACTAAGCAATGAGGCTTGTACACGTTCCACATGATAAGGAACGCCATCTACATGTATGACACCTAAAAGGTGGCCACACTCCGGAGTAAGCTCAACTTCCAAAATCTCACCACGATCATTCTCAAGTTGAACGATTTCCACTGCTTCTCCTTGTTCCATATTAGAACACTATATGCACATTCGCCTGCTATCTTGTCGAGCATGAATGTGCGAAATAAGAACATTGCAGGCTCCCGCATTAAGAAGGCACGCGTAGAGCTTGGCCTCTCCCAAGACCAATTATCGGGCCGAATTGCAAAACAAGGCATCACCATTGACCGCGCAGGTATTTCCAAAATCGAGACCGGCATTCGAGGGGTCTACGACTACGAACTCAAGGCATTAGCAAAAACCCTGAAAACTACTTCTGACTGGCTTCTTGGAGGCAACTCATGAATCCTTTAGGAAGCCCCGGAAGCGTTGTCGACTGGCATGACATGTGTAAGCACGAGCGAGTCTCACAACAGGGAATGAATTTTCATATTGGGGGAAATTACAGCGTTATTCTTATGAGCGTTCGAAAAGGTGCTCCCTATGCTGATCGAGTAGAAGATGACGGAGCTGTATTGATTTATGAAGGTCATAATGAGCGCCGTAGTCCGACATGCAAATATCCGGAACTCACTGATCAACCTTTAGAAAATTCCGGAGGGACTCTAACCCAGAACGGGAAATTTTATAAAGCCGCCAAACTACATGCTGAACATGGATATGATCCTGACTTAGTCCGTGTTTATGAAAAAGTAATTCCAGGAGTTTGGGTATATAATGGGTTATTCAAATTAGTGGATGCATGGAAAGAAAAAGCAGAAAATCGATACGTATATAAATTCCGCCTTGAGATCACGGACGATGACCTAGAACATATTCAGAGGAACGCACCAAACTTAGAGCACACGCGCATGATTCCTACCAAGGTTAAACAAGTGGTCTGGGACCGTGACGGAGGCAAGTGCAGAATATGTGGCTCAACAGAAAACCTTCATTTCGATCATATTTTGCCATTTTCAAAAGGCGGAACATCACTACTGGCTGAAAATATCCAACTACTGTGTGCTAAGCACAACCTACAGAAGCACGATAAAATCCAGTAGTTACTTTCAACTCTAAGTTCCTTCCTGAGGATTACCCTGTTTCGCTTTCAACCTTAAGGCCGCTCTATCTAGAGGCTAGTTTGCTTCCTGACAATCGGCAATATATGCCAGCTCCTGTTGCTTCGATGTCCTGCATAATTTTGTTTCCAGCAGATCATCAACCGCATTTAGGCAATTTCCATAGGGAACATCTGCCCATTCACAGTTTTGCGGTTTTGTGCCTTCTCGTGGCTATTCCCAATTATCGACAACAATGGAATGAGCGCCCTACCCTTCGTGACCTCTGTGTCCTCTGTGGTGGAATCAATGCGTATGCTAAATTTTAGGGTTTAGAATTTAAGTTTTCCTCTGCGTCTATCATTCGAGTCTGAGCCTGCCTTCGACAATGCCCAGAGGGGGCCGCTCAGGCCCGGGCCGACTCGTCCCTCAGAGTCGAAGACTGCGCGAGATAAAAAAGGTTTCCGGCCCCTATCCAAGAAACATCCCGTCGTTCCTGTTCATCCTGTCTAAAAGAACTGCCCTCTGCGCGAGATAAAGCCGGGGCATGTACGGGATGATAGTGTTTGCAATTCAATGTGCATCATCACAAGATCTTGGGTCTTAATTATCATTCCAACATAAGGGGGAAACATGCACGGGAAACTAACACTGGCCATCGTCATTGCGGCACTGTCGCTTCAATCCGTCTTTGCGGAGGAATTCCCCGCCGGAAAAATCGTGGACAAGGTGGTCTGCTCCGATGACCGCGATTTTTCCTATGTGCTTTATCTGCCCACTTCCTATCAACCGGCCCGCAAGGAAAAATATCCCGTTCTCTTTGTCATGGGACCGGGCGGCGGCAATGCCAACGAGTTGAGGCGCTACATCCGCGGAGCGGAAAAGAACAACTGGATACTGGCGATGTCCATCGAATCACGCAATCGCTACAACCTCTCCGACAGGGCCCTGGATGCCATGGTCGAGGATGTCTTCGACCGATTTCCCGTCAACACCCGGCGGTGCTATTCCTCCGGCATGTCTGGCGGCGGGCGGGAGGCTTTTTCGTTGGCGCTCCGGATGAAAGGCCGGATCATCGGCATCATCCCTTGCGGCGCAGGCGACTCGAGTTCGCCCTACAGCGGCTCGGCGTTGGCCTACGGTCTTTGCGGCGGAAGATGCTTCAACCGCTGGGACATGGCCATCACATTCAATAACCGGTTCCGCAGCCATAAAGGACACCTTCGCTTCTTCCACGGCGGACACGACTGGGCCGGTGACTCGCTCCTGTGCGACGCCATCAGCTGGATGAACGGGCAATATCTCAAGAAAAAGGGAAGCAGGGAGGAGCTGGCGGAATTCTCGACCATGCTGCTCGGGGAGATTGAACAAAAAATGGATTCCGATCCCTACTCCGCCTACGAAAACGCCTGCGTGCTTGCCGACATACAAAAGGCACCGGATTGTGCCAAGGCCAAGAAAATCGTCGCGAAGCTCAAGGCCGACCCGAAGGTCAAAGCCTATGTCCAAGCCCTGAAAGACCTGGACGACTTCGTGGACCAGCATTTCAATACAAACGTGATGGATTATAGAAACAATCCGGTTAATTCGCGGCAGGAAAGCGATGCCCAACGCCTACAAGAGAAATATAAAGAGACTCCGCTGGCATCGGTTTTCGAGGATTTCGGAAAAGCCTGCGTTTCTCCGTAGACTGCCCTTTATTCCAAGTGCTGCGCAACGCAGGTTTACGAACGATCCGTCGTCGCTGAAAGCTAGCACACGCGTGCGGTTTTAAGTGTTCCGCCTTCGCCAATTGGGTTGGCTTGCGCAAGCTAAAGCTCGCTTCGCGTCAGCGGACAAGCATGGAGCATCAATCTCCCCATTGACCTCGGACAGCGGGGACGCTGTCCCTCCAAACCCCTGCGGGCTCCGTTGCTCTCATTCGAGTCTGAGCCTGCCTTCGACAATGCCCAGAGGGGGCCGGCCGGCTCGTCCCTCAGAGTCGAAGACTGCGAGGGAAAAAGAGTTTTCCAGGATTGTTCGCGAATCGCTCGAAATCATCAGTGGTCGTTGCCGCCGGTTTGGCCCCTCCCGCTTGCAGCGGGACAAGGTTTCAAAAGCAAAGTGCATTCAAGGCATGAGAATTGCATAGTGCAGGATGCAATTTTTACAAGAATTCGGAAACTCATATTGGGATGATCAATGAACGAGATTAACTACTCTTGCCCGTCATGTCATAGCGCCTTCACTGCGGAAGTGAACCGGGCAGGGCAAACCACCCGTTGCTGGAGTTGCGGGAAGGACATCCAGATTCCATATCCTGCGACTGAGCCCGCCATCCGGTGCGATCCTGAACCATCGGGAACCAGGCGTAATGGAACCGAATCGCATGCGGCAGCAAAAGGTGTTTTGCGGGCGGGCTGGATTTGCTTCGGGCTTGGAATGCTATTGATGGTCGTATGTTTCGTGATTCCTTTTTACAGTCCCCTGTTTCTGGCGGCATTTATCCTTAGCATTGTTGCCATTGCCCAGAAACGGCAACGGGCAGGGTTGGCCTTGCTGTTAACCACGATTTTTATCCCGGCAATGACCGCAGCCATTATCTGGTTTGCCATCCTTGGAACGGCTGTGAATGAATTTGGGAAGGCCCTGGACTCAGATCCGCAACCGATTATCTTGCCGGAACCAACATCATTCTCTTTCCCTGCCGCACCAACAGTCCCGTCCTCATCCAAGCCCGCATCGCCTATTCAGCATAAGGTTATACAATCGGCACCTGCGCCGAAGCCCACCATTCATCCCGCACAGATCCCAAGCAAGAGCGTAAGCCTTGAGAGTCTGCTCGAACTGATGGAGAAGAAGGCGTATGGGCTCCAACACGCCGATACCTCCGTCGCACGCGATAGAATCATTGAAGGCATTATATCTAGAACCCGTGAAGCCCTGTCGGATCATGCACTGTTATTCAAGGCAACGGTTACGGATGTCCGCATGATGCGAGATGGTGTATGTCGTGTTTCATTCAAGGATCTGGATGATGGTGGCTTAAACGAAAACAAAAATGCTCATTTGCGAATCAGTTCATTGCAGGCCATCAATCTACACATGGATCGGGAGACCGCGCTCGGCATTCACCCGGGGCAGATAATCACCATCCGCGCAAAGGCAAGTCTCTCGCCAGGGGTGCTTTTCTCATCCAATTTACTACTGGATGTCTGGGTAAAATCGCCCCTTCAAAAAGTCGGATCACTCTCAATCCAAGCAAGCCAATACTCCATACACAACTAGCGTTATGGGTCCCCTTGAGGTGTACCTCCCTCGCGAGTTGGGTTGGCTTGCGCAAGCTAAAGCTCGCGTCAGCGGACAAGCATGGAGCATCAATCTCCCCATTGACCTCGGACAGCGGGGACGCTGTCCCTCCAAACCTCTGCGGGCTCCGTTGCTCTCATTCGAGTCTGAGCCTGCCTTCGACAATGCCCAGAGGGGG
>JBNKSB010000048.1:0-5080 GCA_050297095.1 Pontiella sp.
TGAAGCATGAGTAAGATGTTGGTTACCGGAGGGTGCGGATTTGTCGGACGGCATTTAATTGACCGTCTGCTTTCTGCCGGTCACGAAGTTCATTGCGTGGATGTGATGGAGCCGCTTAGCGGCGCGATAGCTCCTGAAAGGTGGCCGTTGTTCAATCCCTTGGATCATAAAGATTTTCATTTTTATGCCGAGGACTGCCGCGACTGGTTTAAGCGCGTACAGGATACGGATTTCGATTATGCCTTTCACCTGGCCGCCATGGTCGGGGGTCGCGCCATGATCGAAAACAATCCTTTGGCTGTTGCAGACGATCTTTCGATCGATGCCGAATACTGGCAGTGGGCTGTGAGAGCCAGGCCCGGGAAATCAATTGTGTTCAGTTCCAGCGCGGCCTATCCGGTTCATTTGCAACGACCGGATCATTATGTTTTGCTCAAGGAGGAAATGATCTCCTTCGATGAAGGCCTAGGCATGCCGGACATGACCTACGGCTGGGCGAAACTTACCCATGAATACTGCGCCCGGTTGGCTTATGAAAAACATGGCCTCAAGTCCGTGACTTATCGCCCGTTCTCGGGCTACGGCGAAGATCAGGATGATACGTATCCGTTCCCCAGTATCTGCAAGCGGGTGCTGGCCAATCAGGGCGCGGATGAAATTGGCGTATGGGGAAGTGGTCGGCAAATGCGCGATTTTATCCATATCGACGACTGCATCGAGGGCGTGCTCCGCACGATGGACCGGATCGATGACGGTTCGGCAATCAATCTATCCACCGGGATTTTTACTAGCTTTATCGAGTTTGTCCAAATCGCTGCGGATCTCCTCGGGTTTCAGCCTGAAGTTCAGGGAACATCGAATACGCCTGAAGGCGTATTTGCCCGTGGTGGCGACACCGCGCTCCAGCGGGAACTGGGATTTCAATACAGTCTTTCCTTCCGGGAAGGCATCCTTCGTGCTTTAAACTCTTTCCAGAGCCATCATTGCCCTTGATGCATAGGGAAATATGTCTAGTAAAATATACTATTAATAGGTACTTTTCCCTTGGATTAGCATGGAGGTTTTTTGAGACGGGATATTGTCAGTATTGATTCGGCTGAACGGAAACCGAAATTCTACCGTCGGGTTGCCGGCAACGCTTTGGCCATCGTCGTGGCCGATGCGGTGGTGATGGCCGGTGCGCTTTGCCTTGCAAACCTGTTGCTGTTTTGGATCAGGGATATTCCGTTTTCGGTTCGGTATGGATTACTGATCGTTCCGGCATGGACCGTTGTCTCCCTGGTTGCTCGCTTGGTTCCCGGCTGGGGGCTGGGGGTGGTGGATGAGCTCCGGCGTATCCAGCATTCATTGTTCATGCTGTTCTTGACCATACTTCTGGTATCCTTCTTTACAAAAAGAGTTGTTGCAGGAAGCCGTATTATCTTTATTTCGACCTATGTCTTCAGTGCGATCCTGATTCCTTTCGCTCGTGCCTTTGCCCGAAGCATGATCATCCGCTTGGGCGGATGGGGGATTCCGGCTTCCATCTATGGGGATGCCACATCGGTATCTCTGGTAGTCGAGGCATTGCGCACGGAGCCGGGGCTGGGCTATATTCCTTCCGCCGTCTTTACCGATAGCGTGCCACAGGGAAACATAATCAAAGGCGTGCCGGTTTTGGGGCATATTCGAAATACTACCTATCGTACGCCGGTGGCGATTGTGGCATTGGGGCAGGCTACACGACATCAGTTGATTGATGTCCTTGAAGGTCCTTTGGAAGTGTATCCTCGCGTTATACTTATTCCCGACCTACAGGAAGCGCCATCGTTGTGGGTAACGCCGCGTGATTTGCAAGGAATTTTGGGGTTGGAGATTACCAAGAACCTGCTTAATCCCTTTTCCCGCATCCTCAAGCGCTTCACCGAGCTGGCTCTAGTCATTCTGTCTTCGCCGCTCTGGGTGCCGCTCATGACGGTTCTCTACCTGCTGATCTGGCTGGAAGACCGCCACAATCCATTTTTTCTTCAAGCAAGAATCGGGAAGGGGGGCAGCTCGTTCCAAACGATCAAATTCCGCACCATGGTTCCCGATGCGGAAAAGGTTTTGCAACAGGCCTTGAAAAAGGATCCTGCATTGCGCGCTGAATGGGAAGCCAACTTCAAACTCAGGAAGGATCCGCGCATTACCAAGGTTGGAAACCTTTTGCGCAAGACTTCGCTCGACGAATTTCCACAGTTGTTGAATGTGCTCGGGGGTAGCATGTCGCTTGTGGGGCCCAGGCCGCTTCCTGCCTATCATTTCAACGACCTGCCGGAGCAGGTGCGATTCCTGCGGCACAAGGTTCAGCCTGGTATCACAGGCCTTTGGCAGGTTTCCGGGCGGAGTGAGGCCGGAACCGAAGGCATGGAAAAGTGGGATCCCTACTACGTCCGCAACTGGTCCATCTGGCTGGATATCGTGATCATTGCACGGACCTTCAACGCCGTCGTATTTGCGCGTGGGGCGTATTAAAGATGATGAGCGGGGATTGGGTTGTCCATTTCGGCTCGGGTGAGTCGCACTTCACAACAGCCGTTCCATGCGTCACGATGTCGGATACTCAATGATCGTTTGCCGATAGGCCTCCGGTTGGCCAATGTCGAAGCGGCGGCCCCGTACACGACATCCGACAAATCCCTCTTCCTGCCTCATTTTATCGAGGCAAGACGTCAACTGGAATTCTCCGTTTTCGCGCATGTTCCGGCTGATGTTATCATCCAGAAAATCAAAGATACGCGGTGTGAGAATGTACTGGCCGAAAATGGTCAGGAAGCTTCCGTCCTTTACATCCTGTGTGTATAAATGTTCCCGCGCATAATCCACTGATGGTTTTTCTGCAAACTCGGTGATGGAGAGCATTGCTCCGCCTTCCTCCCATACACCCGTCGCACAACCAAAACGTTTTAGTTCCTCTTCCGGCGTTTCCTGCAAGCCTACCACACTGCGGCCGGTCCGTTCATAGATGTCCATCAGTTGCCGGATACAGGGCGTGTCGGTGTCCGATGCGAACAGATGGTCGCCAAGAACGAGCAGGAATGGTTCGTTGCCGACCCAATCCTTGGCGCAATACACCGCATGGCCGAAACCGTCCTGTGTTTCCTGGGTCAACAACGTAATCTTGTTGCCAATATCCATGATATACTGCATATAGCGCCGATCTTCCTTCGAAAGTTTGTTGGCGTGTTCTACGCTCAATTGGCGGTGGAAGAACTCCTCAAACATTTCCCGGTCGGCAGGTTGAATGATAATGCCGACTTCATCAATACCGGCCGCCAGTACCTGTTCAACGATCGCCATGATGACCGGCTTGGTCCGGCCGTCCCGGTCGATGATCGGGAACATTTCCTTCTTAAGCGTTTTCGTGGAGGGATAGAGCTGGTTGCCGAAGCCCGCAGCCGGAATAACAGCTTTGCGCACACGGCCGACGGACTCGATGTCGAGTTTCATGCACGGCATCTTGAGGTCGCGTTCGATGATCTCGATAATTTTTTCCTGTGCGGCAGCATCCTTTGCGAGAAACTGTGCTGTGCCGTCGCCTTGGGATCCGACTCCCTTGCCGCCAAGGATATGGGATTGGACCGGTTCATAGGCCAGCAATTTATGCAACACCGGCGAGGTGAGCTGGGATGGGCAGGCGGGTTGCAGATGCTCGTCGAATTTTGCCTGCGCCTCCTTCATCAACGCGCCCAGGGATTCGGCGTCGCCGGCTCGGACAGCCGTGGAAGCTCGCTCAGCAATGTCTGCATTGATTGGGCCCAGGTATTCCTGCACCTTTTGTTGAAGCGCGTTGTCGGCAAAGGGATAGCATTTGTTGAGCTTGGAGAGGATTTCCTTGGTGTCCTTGAACGCCTTGAGGTCGACGATGACATAGTGCAGTGTTTTCGGCACATTGAGTTCCTCGACGTCCAGCCGGTCGCCGTCGAAAGTCATCATGACGGGGCGGTTGCCGTAGGCGCAGCCCTGGTCGAGCCGGCCACAGCGCGAGGGGGTGGTGATTTCTCCCATGTAGCCGTATTCCATTTCGCCCCGGACGGTCATTTTCAAGTCGTAGATCCGGTTGAAGGCGCGGGCAACGAGGACGCAGATAGCAGCAGAGGAGGAGAGCCCTTTCTGAACGGGTAGATCCGTGAGATAGTTGTCTATTTCAAGCCCGCGAACGCGATAGTGTGTCAAGATTTGATAGGCCACGCCGGCGGCATAGCTGGTAAATCCACCCGCCATCGCTTCCTTTAGCAACGCTTCGCGCTCCATGGGAATCTCAAACGGGCCTTTCCGTGTTCCATCTTCAAACGTTGCCCGCAGTATGAGTTTGTCGGGGTGCGGTTTTACATCTGCATATAGCCCCTGGTTGGTGCCGACGATCAGGGCATAGCCCTTTTCGATGTTGGCGTTGATGCGGCGATAGCCTCCCGCCCAGTCTGAATGCTCTCCGAAAAGGCAAATTCGTCCCGGTACAAATATCTTCATTGGTACTCCCCCAGTTAAAGAGCTATTTATTTGCATGGAACGTGCTTGGTTGGAAGCCTAAAGTATCACGCACAAGATGGACGTAACCGTATCGGAACGATTCCCGGAGATGATCAATGTCGATTTGTATTCAAAATGTTCGAATAGGTGAAGGGGAAACCAATGTGCTGATTGAGGGCAATCGCTTCAAGGCCATCGGGAATACGGCGGCGACCGCCGCCGATCGGGTGATCGACGGCCACGGCAAGGCCCTGCTTCCCACGTTCGTGAACATGCATACGCATGCGGCCATGACCTTGCTCCGCAGCTATGCCGACGATCTGGAACTGCATGACTGGCTCGAGAATTATATCTGGCCGGTGGAATCCAGGTTGACCGAGGAAGATATCTACCATGGAGCGCGGCTAGCGTGTTTGGAAATGATCAAGTCGGGCACGACGTGCTTCAACGACATGTACTGGCACTACCATGGTACGGCCCGGGCCGTCGAGGAGATGGGGTTGCGCGCCATGCTTTCATCCGTATTCATCGATTTCAGCGACGAGGAAAAAGCCGCCGAGCAGCGTAAAATGACGAAGTCGCTGTTCTACAA
>JBNKSB010000049.1:0-2974 GCA_050297095.1 Pontiella sp.
CATCTTTTCCCTCGGAACTGAGCGAACCATGAACGAGTTCAATCAGTCGAAGACAGGATAAGTAAGGAGAAAACCATTGAATACGTTGTATGAAGGACTGTTCATTTTCCCGGAGTCGCTGGACGAGGAAGGACTCGATCAGGCGATCGCCCGCGTGAAAGAAGAACTGGAAAAGCTGGGTGGTTCGATCGAAAGCACCACCCGCATGGGCAAGAAGGCTTTCGCCCGCCCGCTGAAGAAGCAGAAGGCGGGCCTGTATGTGGTGATCATGTTCAAGCTCGAAGGCACCAAGCTGGATGCATTCAAGGCTCGTTTGAAGCTGACCACCAACGTTTTCCGTCACCAGTTTGTTGAAGCCAGTGGCGTGGAGGCCGCTCAGGAGGCGTAAGATGGCTAGCTACAACCGGGTCCTGTTGATTGGCAACCTGACGCGTAATCCGGAAATCCGGTACACGCCGTCGGGTACAGCGGTTGCCGATTTGGGATTGGCGGTCAACGAAAACTTCAAAAACAAGGCGGGCGAGACGGTTGAGCAGACCTGCTTTGTGGATGTGGTCGTGTGGGGGCGCCAGGCGGAAACGTCGGCCGAATACCTGCACAAGGGATCTCCGGTATTTGTGGAAGGCCGGCTTCAGCTGGACCAATGGGAAAATCAGCAGGGGGAAAAACGGAGCAAGCTGCGTGTGCGCGCCGACCGCGTACAGTTTCTTGGGAGTCCCGGAAAGGGAACCGAGTATGCGGCCGGTCCGGGCAATCCATCCGAACCCCAGCAACCTCACGTGGATGATGATGACGATGTGCCGTTTTAGAGAAAGGATATAACTATGGCTCGCAGAGATAGAAGAGATGAATACAAGCGCGATCCTGAACTCCTGCGCGGAGTTACGGATGTCGATTACAAGGATGCGGAGCTTCTCAAGAAGTTCATGACCGACCGGGGCAAGATTCTTCCGCGCCGCCTGACGGGGGCCAACGCCCAACAACAGCGCAAAATCAAGTGCGCCATCCGCCGTGCACGTGTGATGGGGCTGGTCCGCTAAGTTTAAAGGAGTTCGCAATGGCTATTGAAGTATTGTTGATGGATCAGGTCGAGGGTCTCGGCATTGAGGGAGATATCGTGAAGGTCGCTCCCGGCTATGCCCGCAACTACCTTTTCCCGAATGGTTTTGCTACCGAGGTAACGGAAGGCAAGAAGCGCCAGATTGAAAAGAAGCGCCTTGAGCGCCTCGCCCAGCTGGAGAAGGAAAAGGGTGCGGCCGAAGAGCTGGCCAAGAAAATCGAGGGCGTCGAATGCACGATTGCCGCGAAAGTTGGTGAAACCGGCAAAATGTTTGGTTCCGTCGGTGTTCCGCAGATTCTTGAAAAGCTGCAGGAACAGGGGATCGAAATCGAACGCACGAAGATCGACCTGTCTACCCCCCTCCATGAACTGGGTGTGTTTGATGTTTCCATCAAGCTGCATCCCGATGTCACCGGCACACTCAAGGTTTGGATCGTAGAAGATAAATGATCCCAGGGGATTCAGGATCAGGTCTACGGATTCCCCCGCACAGCGAGGAGGCCGAGCGGGGGGTTCTTGGGTCTATTCTCCTGGATCCTGCAGGTGCCATTGACAAATGTCTTGCAAAGCGTCTGAGCAGCGACTCGTTCTACGATCGCCGTCATCAGGCGCTTTTCGAGCATATGGTGGACATGAGCCAGGCCAATGTGCCCATGGACGCCATCACCATCGCCGAATGGCTTAAAAACAAGAACGCCCTCGAAAAGGTGGGCGGCTACGACTATCTCGTCCAACTGCAGGACAGCACGCTCGTTCCGGCGCACGTTGAGTTCTACTGCGACATTGTCCAGGAAAAGAAGCTCTACCGGCTCCTCATCGAAAAATCCTCGGAAACCATCGATTCCGCCTATAAGGGAGAAGATGATGCGGCGTTGTTGGTCAGTGAAGCCGAGTCTTCGTTGTTCGAGCTCAGTTCCCGCGGTGCGGAGCAGATTCCCGATTGGAAGGATTCCGTAAAGGAGGCCTTTACCGAAATCGAGAACATTAATCCCAACGAAACCGTTACCGGTGTTACAACAGGCTACATCGGTCTCAACGAACGACTTGGCGGTTTGCAGAAGACGGACATGATCGTGCTCGCGGCTCGTCCGGCCATGGGAAAGACTTCGCTTGCCATGAATATTGCCGAAAATGCTGCGTTGGGGTTGCATGCGCCGGACGGAAAGGGCGTGCCGGTGGGCATCTTCAGTTTGGAAATGTCGCGCGAGCAGCTGGTCAAGCGTATGTTGTTCAGCAACGCTCGGCTGGGGGCCCACAAGCTCCGCGGACGCAAGCTGACCCAGAGCGAGCACGGCCAGTTGATGTCTGCGGCGGATCGGTTGCAAAAGGCCAAGATCTACATCGACGACACCCCCGGACTCGAAGCCGTTGAAATGCGTTCCCGTGCCCGCCGCATGAAAAGCCGCTACGGCATTGGCCTGATCGTTATCGACTACCTGCAGCTGATGAACTACACCAAATTCGCCAAGGATGGGCGCCAACGCGAAACCATGGCGATTTCCGGGGCGGTCAAGGCCATGGCCAAGGAGTTGGACGTGCCGGTCATCGTGCTCAGCCAGTTGAGCCGAGCCACGGAAGGCCGTGGCGACAATGTGCCCAAGCTTTCCGATCTGCGCGATTCCGGCGCCATCGAGCAGGATGCCGATGTGGTTCTTCTGCTTTACCGTCCCAGCTATTACGCGAAAGGTGACGACCGCAATACCGATAACTTGGCCGTGGTCGATGTTGCCAAGTACCGCCATGGTTCAACGGGTGAAGTGCGAATGAACTTTATCCGTGAATATACCCGCTTTGAAGACCGCTCCGATCGCGATGAAGAGTTCGCGTCAATGGACGACTCCTGACAACCCCTGAAGCCTTCAATATGAAAAAACTTATTGTCACAACACTTTTTATTGCGTGCGCATTTTCAGC
>JBNKSB010000050.1:0-7948 GCA_050297095.1 Pontiella sp.
GCCTCGATGACGACGAATGGTTACTATTTTGACAGGGAATTCCAGCAACAGATACGGATGCTGGCTATGCGCTCCGTACAAATTACACTGGATGGTGATCGTGAAGACCACGACAAATTACGCATACGCAGAACGGGTGAAGGCAGTTTTGACACAATCTATCAAAACATTGTTGATTTTTGCGAGCATGATAACTCGGAGTGTGAGCTAGTCATTCGAGTGAATTGTACCGATGAAAACTATGCCGGTGTCGAGCGTCTTATTAAATCCTTCCCTGAGTCTGTAAAGCAGCGGGCAAAAATTTTTTTTCGCTGGGTCTGGCCTAACGAGGCGAGCGGCTATAAGGAGTTCTCCCAAGGTCTGCAGCAAGGAGAACCGTTCAAGCCGCTCTTCCAGATGTACGAAACCAGTCACACAGGTGGCTGGAGAACAAGTAACCCCGATAATGACCAGACCGCCTGCTATTGTGAGGTGGACTACCTCGATCAGTTCCACATCGATCCGAGCGGAAATCTCTTTCTATGCAGCCACACCTTCAATGAGTCCGAAGCAGTCGGAACAGTATTTGGCGGCAGCAATTACCTTAATCAGGAAGCCAGCGCACACTATGTGAAATGGTATTCAGCCGGACCATTCGAAGATAACGAATGCGTTTCGTGCAAATTACTCCCGGTTTGTGGTGGAGGGTGCAGAAAGAGTCGTATTGCCGGGGAGAGGCAGTGCATTGAAGAGAAACATTCACTCGACCTCTATGCAAGAGACTACATCAATCAACTAGGTATGCAACAACAGAAAGGAGTACCATCATGACGGAAGTAAAGCTTGCTGAAAACAAGAGTCAACTGCTTGTCGAGATCTTGAACAAGGGTGTATTCGACCAGAGAGAGATCAGAGGTCTGGTTAATTCCCTGGTTGCCGATGATTCGGATGGCAAGTGCGGTTGCCGCGATGTCTGCGGTTGTCACTCAAAATGTGGTTCTGGTTGTGACAGGGTGTCGAATCCGGGAGATATGGTGTCACAACCCGTCGATATCGTCTCGGCAGTGGAGAAGGTTCTACGTAGTAAAGGGTTGATGTAACCCGAAGAGAAAAGTAAATCACAATAGTAGTGGGGTAGATGAGGCTGGATTACCTTTTAAGGTCGAGATGTCTCATCTGCCCCTTTAAGTTATCCCCGCCTCACGGATATGGCATACCAGTCCGCCAATAGGCCTCGGTTTGGTCGGAAACGGAAACGGCGTCAGAAAAGGGATCAGTCCTTTGATATTTGCACCCATTGCATCTCCAATCAGAGGGATTACGTCAGTCCAAGCAACTCCAGTAATTCTCACCGGAACTTCTTGGCTTAACTTCCATCCACTCAAATCCAACCTACAACCAGTTCAAGTCAGATGATGCGGGTACCGAGCGGGTCGCCGCGGACCGGAGAGACGGCATAGCCGTATTTTCGGCAGATTTCGGTGGGTCGCTGATCGGCAATCACGAGTACGATCCCCCCGTTTTCCCCAACGACGGACCCCGCGCCGCAAACCTTGGCCGAACCTCCCCATTGCTCGATGTCGGCTATAAACTGCCTCACTTTGGCCGGCACCACGCCGATCTCGTTCAACAAGCGGTTGTTCTCACGCACCAGCCAGTGCAACTTTTGCAGGCTGTTACTGCGAATGGCATCCTCGAAGGCATTGGTGACATCTTCGAATTCGCTCCAGATGGCACTGTTGCGGAAGCGGCGTTCCACCTCCACCACGCATTCGCCGGTGGTCGATTCGGGAATGCCGGTCTGCACCATGAACATTTTCATGCGCGGCAGCGCCATGGAGCGGGCCTGCCCCTGTTCAAAGCGGGCACAACCTCCGTAAAGGGAAATATGAGTATCGACGCCACTCGGCTTGCCGTGCTGGAGTTTTTCGGCCTCCAGGCTGTATTCGTAATACCACTCCGGTTTGAAGTCGACGCGCAGGTAGTGGCCCATGGCGCGGATCTCGCTCAAGACGGTTGCCGCAGACGAACCCATGCCACATCCCATCGGAATACTGGAACGCAACTTCAGCACAAGGCCGGAATCGAGCGTACGACGAAGCCCGTCGAGGGAGTTGATGAAAGCGAAGCGAAAAAGGTCGGCTGGAGCCGAGAGCACATACCCGATGCCGATGTCCCCGCTCAGGAACTCACGATATTTCTTTTCGACGCGCCGCTTAAGATCCCGCAGGGCCATAAGGGTAAAAGATTCGTCGTCTGAGACGCCGGGCAGATCAAAAGAGATACGGTCGCCGGCCTGGGGGGTGACTTCGAAAACAGCACTGCGGTCGATCGCCATGGCGATGGCCGGCTTGCCGTATACTACCGCATGTTCGCCACTAAGGATCAATTTTCCAGGAGCTACCGCCTTCATAAGCTACTCCACCAAAGATTCGTATTCGCGTTTATGCTGACTGATGCCCGAGAACCGGAACGGCCCGGTCTTGTATTGGGGAAAGACATATTCCCCGCCATCGGTCGGTACGCCGTAATTAAAGATGTCTTCGTATTGTTGATACGTCAATTCCGTACGATTTTCCAGCATATTCAGGTGTCGTTCGGCATAGAGGTGATCGCGGTATCCGGGCAGGACCACCCCGCTGAAAAACTCGCCGACACACCCCGAGCCGTAGCTATAGAAGCCAATCCGCTTGCCCGCCAGATCCTCCTCGGCCGTATCGAGCAGCGAGGCCAGCCCGACATACATCGAACCCGCATAGCAGTTGCCCGTAATGCGGCTGTAGCGCAGCGATTCTTCGAGCAGCGCCTGCATCTGTTCCCTGGTCGTTTCCACCTTGAACTTGCGGCAGAGTTTCTGATGCGCCTTTTCCGCCATTTTCGTAAAAGGAATGTGATAGCAGAAACGGGAAAAATCCGACAGGGAGCGCCCGGTTTGTTCGGCATATTGTTTCCAGGATTCGATGAGGGCGTGGATATAGACCATTGTGGAATACTTGCCGTCCACCAACGCCTCGGAGCGGTAGTTCGGACGCCAGAAATCCATCACATCCTCGGTATAGTAGCCGCATTCAGGATCGATGGCCACCAGCCGCGGATTGGCGGAAACCAGCATGGCCACCGCACCGCATCCCTGCGTAGCTTCCCCTGGGCTGCCCAGCTCGTAGCGGGCGACGTCGGAAGCAATCACAAGCGCCTTTTTCCCGGGATTGCGCGCCACAAAACCGATCGCCATCTGCAAGCCGGCCGTACCGCTGTAGCAGGCCTGTTTCAGTTCGACCACCCGGCAGCGCGGCGCCATTTCCAGCAAGCCATGCACATAGATTCCCGCCGCCTTCGACTGGTCGATGCCGCTCTCCGTGGCAAACAGCAGCAGTTCGACATTCTCCAGCTCCCCATCCTGCATCAGGGGCCAGGTGGCGCTGGCGCCCAACGTAACGATATCCTCGTCCGGTGGCGGCATTCCCATCAGTTCCTGGCCGATCCCCAGGTAGTATTTATCGGAGTCGACCTGACGCGCTTCCGCAAGCGTCTTCAGGTCGACATAATAGTTCGACGTATAGAAACTGATTCTATCAATTCCAATATTCATCAAGAATAAGCTCCTCGTTGCCGATAAGATCTTCGACTCTACTCATGCCTAGCAGGAACATGGCGGTGGTGAATTCGCGCTTAACCCGTCGGATCACGGCACGCACCGCATCCGCCGACTCGCGCGCCGGATTCAGGAATGGGCGCGCCATGCCACACAGCGAAGCCCCAAGAATCATACCTTTTGCCATATCGATCCCGCTGCGTACACCTCCCGAAGCAATCAGGGTCATTTCATGCCGGTACGGCCTCATCTGCCGCAGGGCGATCGGCGTCGGAATCCCCCAGTCGCGGAACAGCTCGCCGATCTCGGGATTTTCGCTGCGTTTGCTTTCCACCAGGCTCCAGGACGTCCCCCCACTGCCCGCCACGTCGATATACTTGACGCCCGCCGCGAGTAAATATTCAACATCGACCGGGGAAATCCCCGCACCGACTTCCTTAATGATAACGGGTTGCTTGAGCGTCTGCACAATAACGGCAATCTTGTTGCGCAAGCTGGAAAAATTGGTGTCGCCTTCCGGCTGCACCGCCTCCTGCAAGGGGTTGAGATGCAGGCAGAGCCCGTCCGCGTCGAGTAATTGCACTGCGGCTTCGCAATCTGCAAACCCCATGTCGTAGTTAAGCTGGACCGCCCCCAGGTTTCCCAGCAACACCGTCGAGGGGGCATGTTTGCGCAGCTCGAAGCTTTCCCGGGCCGCCTCGTCTGAAAAGAAGATCCGTTGGGAGCCCACCGCCAAGGCCACGCCCTCGGCTTCGGCGGCAATTGCCAGATTGCGGTTGACCTTGATCACTTCCGCATCCGGCCCGCCGGTCATCGACGAAATCAGCAACGGGAACGAGAGTTCTTTCCCCAGAAACTTTGTGGAGGGGTCGACCTCGGCCAGGTTCAGTTCAGGAAAGGCACGATGCGTCAGGTGGAGACGGTCAAAATAATATTGCTTCCGGTCGATCTCGCGATCCTCGGAAACAATGTTGATGTGATCCAGTTTTCTCTGGTTTATAGGTTCCATAATGACGCGCATCCTACAAGGATGTCCCAGCCGATGAAAACCTTAAAATCCGAGTGATAAACCCATATTTCCACTAAGCTTTCTCCCTTGAAATCAGGCCAGCCCCGACTATAGTTCCGGCCTTTTAAACACACCTATGAATAATCAGCAACCCATAGAAACCGGCGGATACGAGCACCGCTTTGGCGGCTTGTTCCGGCTTTACGGAAAAGCGGCCATGGAAGCCCTGCGCCAGGCGCATGTGCTGATCGTTGGCGTCGGCGGCGTCGGCTCGTGGGTGGGCGAGGCACTGGCCCGCAGCGGGATCGGCCATCTGACGCTCGTTGACTGGGACGACATTTGCTTCTCCAACACCAACCGGCAGATTCACGCCATGACCGGCACCGCCGGCCGCGCCAAGGTCGATATCCTCTCCGAGCGCATCCACCTGATCAACCCCCAGTGCAACGTCTCGCCGATCCGCGAATTCTACACCGACCAGAATGCGGACGAGCTGATCACCGGCAACTTGGCCTACGTCGTGGATGCCATCGACCGTAAAAATGCCAAGATCCATCTCATTACGCACTGCAAGCAGCTGGGGGTACCGGTCATTGTTTCCGGCGGCGCCGGCGGCCGAATCGATCCCGCACAGATCCGTCTAGCCGACCTGCGCGATTCCTACAACGACCCCCTGCTGGCCCAGATCCGCAAACAGCTTCGCCGTAATCTCGGTATGCGCGGCCAGCATAAAAAGAAGTTCCATATCCCCTGTGTCTTTTCCGCCGAAGAAATCCGATATCCCCACCCCGAAGGCGGGGTCTGCCTCCAGAAACCGGCCGCCGGCGAGGGCCCGAAACAGCTCGACTGTCAGTTTGGCTTCGGCTCCGCCACATTCGTCACCGGCAGCTTCGGCTTCGCCATGGCGGCCCGCATCATCAACGATCTCGTTGCCGATCATGAGGACATCAAGTAACCGCATATATTTAATATTCAGCAACAATTTAAATAGCTTCTAAAAATTGTCATCATCCCAAATTGATTATATCTTGCTGATTATCAAAAAATCAGGGGGATAAAATGAACGAAGAATCTGTTGTTACCAAATTAGCGGGGCCGCTCTATAAGGCTAAAGGGTGGATGAAGTTTGTCGGTGTGTTATCCATTATACAGGGAGTTCTCTCCATTCTAAGTATTTGGGGAATCATCATATGCTGGATACCTATATGGATGGGCGTAATCCTTTGTGCCGCCTCAAATCATGTACGCATAGCCTTTGAAACCAATAACGATGATGAATTTCTCGCATCAATGGAAAAACTGGGGACCTATTTCCGTATAGCTGGCATACTTGCTATTGTTTCCTTGGTTATTGGTATCATCGCAATTATGGCTGCGGTCGCGATTCCTTTGCTAGCCGCATCCCACGGGGGGTATTAATCCTCACCGGTGCGATCAAAGGCACTAGATGATTCGCCGTTGTCCCGAAAGGGGCAGCGGTGTTTTTTTTTTGGAAGATCGCGCCGTAATAAAATGCGGTTTTTTTTCCACCAGCCTCACCCCGCTTGAACTGCAGGCTCTCAGCAAACGGATAGAATAATGCCTTCCGCACCGGAGGGGAGTTCAACGAAGCCAGCTTCGATATTGCCCATGAGTGCATGGCCAAGCGGCGCATCGGGCGTTACCACGGTAACCTTTCGCCCATCGACCTCGACCTCGGTTCCCCCACCGCAATGGAGCAGAAGATAGGAATCAAGGTCGCCGGCTATTTCGACTTCCACCAGTGCACCGATGTCGACCTCCTGCCCCGTAAAATCCTCGATCGGCATTTCCCGAAGTTGATCCAGCTGATGGGACAGATCCATGCAGTGCTTGGCATATCCATGAGCCAGAAAGGCCGCCTCGTAGCCGGTGGTATCGCGTTGCTTGTCGGCATTGGCCGCGCTCATCGACGTCGTTGCATTCGACTGTGCATTCGCATGCGATTGCCGGCCGAGTTCGACTTCCAGCTTTTCGATTACCGCATTGATGATTGTCTTTTTCATGGTACCGATTTTATAGCCCATCGAAACGAAAGCGTGAAACAGGAATAACCGGAATCTACATGAACTCACGTATTCATCACGAAGCAAAAAATCAATCGTTTCACCCGTCCTTAACTCAACAATATACGGATACCACAATCATGCGAAAGCGGTACGTTGCAGGAGCCAGTAGAGCCCGATCAGGGCAATGACCCCGGAGAGACTGGGCCGCAGCAAACGCCGGGCATGGACATTGGCATGCTGCAACCACAACAAACCGGGAAGGACCAGCGCAACGATGGTCAGCTGCCCCGCTTCGACTCCGACATTGAACGTGAATAGAGGCCCCACGATGCTCCCGCCGTTCTGCCCTAACCCCATATCGCGCAACACTCTGACAAACCCGAACCCATGTATCAGTCCGAAGGCAAACGTTAGCAAGGCGCGTCCTTTCCCGATCTCGCTTCGTAGCAGGTTTTCCACCCCACATACATGATGGGCGCGGCAATGGCCGGCTCCATGAAACTTTCCGGCGCAGGAACCATTCGCTCGGCCGGTTGGAGTATTTGCTGTGCACATGAAGATCGGCCTTGGATATTCGCGTGTTCGTTTTCATCCCCGAAACATCGCCCCTACCCGTTCATATCGGATGGGTTTCGCGTTAGAATTGCATGAGTTGAAAAGCAACCGGCGCGTGTTAACCTCGACGTTCGAGGAAGAAATTATATTGGACTGGATCGGGAATGGGTTTTTCTTCTCCCGTGCTCGATCCAGGGCAACGACCGAGAATGACCGGGATCGAGCCGCCGGCACGGATGACCTGGATGCGGTCGCCAATCATCAGATCAAGGGCGCGCAGATGTTCCAGACTGCCGAGGCTGGCTCGTTGCAGCGTGGCCCCATCCACCTCTACCGGCTCGAAGCAGGCAACGGGTGTCAGGCGACCGTTCTCGCCTTTAGTCCACTCTACCGCGAGCAGGCGCGATTCGACGGAAACGGGTTTATATTTTCTGGCCAATGCCCCGTTCGGCCAACGCGCCGTCGACCCCATGCGTTCATAGGCCGACCTCTCGTCCAACCGGACTACGATCCCATCGGTTGGATACGGCAATCCGGCGCGTTGCCCATTCATCGCCCCAATGGCTTCGAGCACCTTGGAACCGGGCACCGCCCGGCACGGAATGGCCGGAAGGCCCCAGCCCGACAACCAGGCCAATCCATGAATATGGGACGACGGCTTTGGATCAGCGTCAACCACAGCAAAGATACGGCAGGCCAAACCCCGTTCCGCCACCTCCGGAAGATCCTTCATTCGCAGAGTTCCCGCGGTACTGTTGCGAGGGCTCTTCAGATCGGAAGAGCGTC
>JBNKSB010000051.1:0-6676 GCA_050297095.1 Pontiella sp.
GGAGGTCCTCTACGGCGCCGCGAAGCTGGTTGGATCGAGAAAAGTCGAAGTCGAGGGAACGGTATACGAAGGCAACAACGTTGTGATCGCCACCGGCGGTTCACCGTTTGTTCCGCCGATTCCCGGTGCCGACCAGCCGCACGTCATGACCAGCAAGGAAATCCTGAGTGTTGAGACGATGCCGAAATCGATGGCCGTCATCGGCGGCGGGGTGATCGGTATTGAGTTCGCCAGCTTCTTCAGCAGTCTGGGCGTAAAGGTCGATGTGATCGAAATGCTGGATGAAATCATCCCTTTCATGGACAACGGCCAAGCGGCCCAGTTCCGCAAGGCACTCAAAGGCAAGGTTGATTTCAATCTCGGATGCCGCGTTACAGCCATCGACGACCACGACGTCAAGTTCACCACCAAGTCGGGCGAGGAAAAGTCGATCAACGCCGACATCGTGTTGATGTCCGTTGGCCGCGCGCCGAATCTGACGGGCATGGGCTTTGAGGAGGCCGGGCTCGACTTCGACCGCCGCGGCATCAAGACCGATGACCAGCAACGCACCAACCTGCCGAACGTCTATGCGATCGGCGATGTCACCGGCAAGTCGCAACTGGCCCACTCAGCCACCCGTATGGGCGAAGTGGCGCTCAATACCATTCTCGGCAAGAAGGATCGCTTCCGCACCAATGCTATTCCGTGGGCGGTCTATTCGTTGCCGGAAATCGCCGGATGCGGACTGACCGAAAAGCAGGCGAAAGAGGCCGGCCATAACGTCAAATCCGCCTCGTTGCCGCTCATCATGAGCGGGCGCTTCCTTGCTGAAAACGGTAAGCGCGGTCCCGGTTCGGTAAAGGTGGTCATCGATGCCGATACCCGTGCTTTGTTGGGCGTTCATGCGTTCGGTGCCTACAGTTCGGAGTTCATCTGGGGTGTTGCGGCGCTGATTGAATCCGGTCTGCGCGTCGAGGATGTTCAGGAAATCGTCTTTCCGCATCCGACCGTAGGGGAAGTCATTCGCAGTACAATGTTTCAGTTTTAAGATAATCAGACTGATCCGACGAATCCGACCGATCCGTCTGATCAAACTTTAAAGGAGAAAACGATGCCGAAAGATCAAATCATATGCCCCGAGGAAACCCGCAAGGCGGGCGAAATTACCTTCAAGCCGATTCCGATCAACCAGTACAAACCGGACTACAAGAAGGAAGAGAAAAAGTACGGCAAGGACCGTCTGGTCAAGATGTACTACGACATGCTCATGATCCGTGAGTTTGAAACGATGCTGAACCAGATCAAGGTTCAGGGATCCTACGAAGGCATGGAATATAATCATCCGGGTCCGGCCCATCTGTCGATCGGCCAGGAAGCCGCGGCGGTTGGCCAATCAGTCAATCTGGACACCGACGACTACATCTTTGGTTCGCACCGTTCGCACGGTGAGATTCTGGCCAAGTGCCTGTCCGCCATCTACCAGCTTGACGACGACCAGCTGAATACGATCATGGAAGGGTTCTTCGATGGCTCGACGCTGAAGGTTGTAAAAGACGGCTCGCACGAGAGCGTCAAGGATCTGGCCGAGGACTTTATTCTCTATGGAACCCTGGCGGAAATCTTTGCCCGCGACACCGGGATCAACCGCGGTCTTGGTGGTTCGATGCATGCCTTCTTCATCCCATTCGGTTCCATGCCCAACAATGCGTTGGTCGGCGGTTCCGCCGATATCTCGGTCGGTTCGGCCATGAACAAGCTGATCAACCGCAAGCCGGGTATCGTGATTGCCAATATCGGCGATGCCTCCATGGGTTGCGGTCCGGTTTATGAAGGCATCTGGATGGCTGCGATGGACCAGTACGTTGAACTGTGGGATGAAGATTTCGGGCATCCGCCTGTGCTGATCAACATCATGAACAACCAGTATGGCATGGGTGGCCAGACGGTGGGTGAAACCATGAGCTACAAATATGCGGCCCGTATCGGTGCCGGCATCAATTCCCATCAGATGCACTCGGAACGCGTTGACGGATACAATCCGCTGGCCGTGGCCGATGCCACCGAGCGCAAGAAAAAGGTGCTGCTCGAAGGCAAGGGCCCGGCGCTGCTCGATATTGTGACCTACCGCATGTCCGGCCACTCCCCGTCGGATGCTTCATCCTACCGTTCGAAGGAAGAGGTGGAACTCTGGGAAGCACAGGATTGCGTGCGCACCTTCGGTGAATACCTCATTGAAAACGGGGCCATTGCCGAAGCCGACGCCGAAGCCATGAAGGCCAAGGTGGTGGCCAAGGTCAGCAAAGCCATGAAGCTTTCGATCGACGAATCGGTTTCCCCGTATTCCGACATTAATCTGATTGAAAAAGTGATGTATTCCAACGGTAAGGTTGAAAAGTTCGACGACCGCGAGCCCGAGTTGCTACAACCTCTGGAAGAAAATGATCGCGTGAAGCAGCTCAAGCGCAAGAAACGTTTTGCTTTCGATGAAAACGGAAATCCGTACAAGCCCAATCAGCTCTACACCTATCGCGACGGCATCTTCGAAGCCATGGCGCACCGTTTTACCGTAGACCCGACCATGATTGCGTATGGTGAAGAAAACCGCGACTGGGGCGGGGCGTTTGCCTGCTACCGCGGCCTGACAGAACTACTGCCTTACCACCGTCTGTTCAATTCGCCGATTTCAGAAGGCGCGATTGTCGGTACTGCCTGCGGCTATGCCCTGAGCGGTGGTCGAGTTTGTGCCGAGCTGATGTATTGCGACTTCATGGGGCGCGCCGGCGACGAAATCTTCAACCAGATTTCCAAGTGGCAGTCCATGTCCGCCGGCATCCTGAAGATGCCGCTGGTGCTCCGCGTTTCCGTGGGCAACAAGTATGGCGCACAGCATTCTCAGGACTGGACGGCGATGGTCAACCACATCCCGGGACTGAAAGTCTACTATCCGGCGACGACCTATGATGCGAAGGGTATGCTGAATCTGGCGCTGGCCGGCACCGATCCGGTCATCTTCTTCGAATCGCAGAAGACCTATGGCGTCGGCGAACTGTTTGAAAAGGGCGGTGTTCCGGAAGGCTACTATGAAACCGAAGAGGGCGAACCGGCTGTACGTACGCAGGGCAAGGATCTGACACTCGTAACGCTCGGCCCGGTGCTCTACAGCGGGATGAAGGTTGTTGATGAGATGAAGGAAAAGTACGGCATGGAAGTCGAGCTGATTGACCTGCGCTTCGTGGCTCCGCTTAACTACGACAAGATCGTGGAATCGGTCAAGAAGACCGGTCGCATTGTTCTGGCCTCCGACGCGGTCGAGCGCGGTTCCTGCCTGCATAACATTGCTTCGAACATCACCAACCTGTGCTTCGACTATCTCGATGCACCGCCGGTGGTCATCGGGGCGAAGAACTGGATTTCGCCGGCGGCCGAAATGGAAAAGGATTACTTCCCGCAGGCCAGCTGGATCATCGATGCCATTCACGAACGCGTTGTTCCGCTTCCGGGCCATGTGGTAAAACACAACTACACCACCGGCGAGATGTTGCGCATTGCGCGGAAGGGTGTGTAAGAGCGGAACCGGGCGACATACATGTCGCCCGTACTGGAGATTGAGATATGGCACTAGAAGTCAACAATCACGTTCACTCGACCTATTCGTTCAGTCCCTACACGCCGTCCGATATTCCGGTCAAGGCGAAGGAGGCCGGACTGGGCACGGTAGGGATCATGGACCACGATTCGGTATCGGGTTGCGCAGAATTTCTGGAGGCCTGCAAGCAGGTGAACATTGCCGGTACGGCGGGGTGCGAGATTCGCGTCAATATGGACGGCACATCGATTCAGGGGCGCAAGACCAACAACCCCGACGAAGCGAATGTCAGCTATATCGCGTTGCACGGCATCCCCGCAAATAAGTTTGCCGATGTGACCCGCTTCCTTGAGCCGATCCACAAAGCACGCATCGAACGCGATCGAAAAGAGGTCGAAAAGCTGAATGCAGTCCTGGCCAAGCGCGGGTCCCCAACGCTGGATTTCGATGCCGATGTGGTCCCGATTTCCAATGCGGCACAAGGCGGGTCGATTACCGAACGGCACATCCTGTATGCGCTGTCGCTTAAATTGATTGAAGCGCATGGGAAAGGCGCTCCACTGGTCGATTTTGTTGAAGGGCAATTGGATGTTCCGCTGAAGGGGTCGCTGAAGGAAGTCTTGCTGGATATTGAAAATCCGCACTATGCCTACGACCTGCTTGGCGCGTTCAAGGCATCGCTGGTTCCCGAATTCTTCATCGTTTCCGACTATGATGAATGCATCAACGTCCAGGAGGCGGTCGACTTTGCCAACCGCATTGGTGCGATCCCTGCCTATGCCTATCTTGGCGACGTCGGTGAATCCCCGACCGGAGACAAGAAGGCGGAAAAGTTTGAGGATGACTTTCTGGATGAGCTGGTTCCTGAACTGAAAAAGATCGGATTCAAGGCGATTACGTATATGCCGCCGCGCAACACCCGCGAGCAAATGGTGCGATTGCAGAAGCTCTGCAAGGAAAACGGGCTGATGGAAATCAGCGGCGTGGATATCAACAGCTCGCGGCAATCGTTCAACTGTCCGATCCTGCTGGAGCCGGAATTCAAGCACTTGGCGGCGGCGGCCTGGGCCTTGATTGCCCACGAGAAACTGGCGGCCGCCGATGACAAACTGGCTCTCTTCAGTCCGGAGAATCCGATGGCGGACTTAAGTCTGGAAGAGCGCATTGCCCGCTATGCGGAGATCGCAAAAAACGCTGATCACACGAAACCCGAGGAGATGATTGATCAGATCTGACCGATCCGTCTGATTTTGAAAGGATACTATGAATGCAACTGAAATTTCCCCGCTATTGCGCGGGCTGACGTTTGATGGTGAAAAGGGCGATATTGTCGTCTGCCAGGAAGCCCTTGATTGTGCGCAGCTGACCTGCAGTGTCGAAGAGCTTCCCAGCAAGTTCACGAAGGGCACGCGTTCGGTCAACGTAGACGGCGTTGGCGGATTCCTGCTGGGCGAAGACTATGACGATGCGGTAAACGGAACCAATACGGCACCTGTCGCCTCCGGTCGCGCGGCTGTGGTGAACAACAAGGTGTGTGTGGTCACCGGCGGTGCCCAGGGCTTTGGCGAAGGCATTGTCCGCGAACTAATCAAAAACGGGGCCCTTGTTTTCATCGCCGACATGAATGTGGACGGGGCAAAAAAGCTCGCCGCTGAACTCAATGATGCCGCAGACCGTACTGTGGCTTTCGGGGTTGCCGTGAATGTGATGGACGAAGAATCCGTAAAATCCATGGTGGATGAAATCGTGGCAACCGTTGGCGGAATCGACCTGTTTGTCAGCAATGCCGGAGTCTTGAAGGCGGGCAGCGTGAAGGAAATGACCCTCAAGGACTTCGCATTCGTGACCAACGTCAATTATATCGGTTTCTTTCTCTGCACCAAACACGTCGCTCCGGTAATGGAGGCGATGAACCAGCCGACGGGAAAATACTACACCGACATTATCAGCATCAGCTCCAAGTCGGCGCTGGAAGGATCAAACAAGAACGGCGCCTATGCCGGCTCCAAATTTGGCTCGGTTGGTCTGGTGCAGAGTTTTGCCAAGGAACTGGTGGTGGACAACACCAAGGTCAACACCGTCTGCCCCGGCAACTTTTTCGACGGGCCGCTGTGGTCCGATCCGGAACGCGGTCTGTTTGTCCAATACCTAAACACCGGCAAGGTGCCGGGCGCCAAGAGCGTCGAGGATGTCCGCCATTACTACGAAGCACAAATCCCGATGGGTCGCGGATGCGATGGCGAGGACGTGACCAAAGCGATCCTCTACTCGGTCGAACAGAAATATGAAACCGGCCAGGCCATTCCCGTCACCGGCGGCCAGGTGATGCTGAATTAAAATTTGAAACCTGAAACTTGAACGGATCGGTCCGATCCGTCTGATCAGACCTATTACTAAGGAGCAACCATGAAAACCAAGGCAGTGAGACTTTACGGCGAAAAGGATTTGCGGTTGGAGGAGTTTGAACTTCCGGCCATCGGTGAAAACGAAATCCTTGCCAAGATCGTATCCGATTCCATCTGCATGTCGTCCTATAAGGCGGCGTCGCAGGGCATCAAGCACAAGCGCATTCCCGACAATGTGGAGGACGAGCCGATCATTATCGGACACGAGTTCTGCGGCGAGATCGTGGAGGTCGGCAGCAAGTGGGCGGACCAGTTCACTGCAGGCGACAAGTTTTCCATCCAGCCCGCGATCAACTATGAAGACGGCCCCGTCGGCATTCTTTCGGCTCCGGGCTATTCCTATCAATATATTGGCGGCGACTCGCAGTATGTCATTATACCGGCCGAGGTGATGGAACAGGACTGCCTGCTTTCCTATGGCGGCGATGCGTTCTATCTCGGCTCGCTGGCCGAGCCGATGTCCTGCATCGTCGGAGGGTTCCACGCCAACTATCACACCAAACCGGGAAGCTATGTTCACGAGATGGGTATCGTTGAAGGCGGAGCGATGGCCTTGCTCGCCGGCGTGGGGCCGATGGGCCTGGGCGCGATCGACTACGCCATCCATTGCGACCGCAAACCGGCGTTGCTGGTGGTTACCGACATCGACAACGCCCGTCTCGAGCGCGCGGCTTCGATCTTCACCGTCGAAGAAGCCAAGGCC
>JBNKSB010000052.1:0-8464 GCA_050297095.1 Pontiella sp.
GCATTACATTGAATGGCCCCGTGAACTTTGTTCCGGCCCCAACGGAAGCGGAAACAGAAAAAAAAGAGGCAAAGAAATCGAGCACAAAAGATGACTCCTCCAGCGATAAAATGGAGCCGGACTACCGCTCCTGGAAAATCAAGGTTGGAACCAAATTCATCGAGGTAGAATCAGCTATATTTGTCGAATACAAGGATGGAAAAGTCACCATCAAAGACGGGAAGACAGGACGGACCGTAACTAAACCGGTCACCGACTTCTCGGACGAAGACAAGGAATATCTCAAGGAGTTGCTTAAGTAGCACTCAATTACTTGTTGAAAAAAGGTCGTCGCGTGGCGGCCTTTTTCTTTTTAGGAGCTCGATGAAAACATACAGCTTACAAGAAGTGGCCGCTACCATAGACCATGCGGTCCTCAAGCCAAATCTGACAGATCTGCAGGTAAAGGCCGATGCCCACATGTGCATGGAATACGGCGTAGCCAGCATGTGCGTTCGCCCTTGCGACATCCGCCTTGCCGCAGAATTGCTGAAGGATTCCAAGGTGGTGGTTTCATGTGTCCTGAGTTTCCCCCATGGAGACGACACCACACAGGTCAAGGTCTTCCAAGCCCGACAGGCCGTCGCCGATGGCGCAAGGGAAATCGACATGGTCATGAACATCGGACAATTCCTGAGCGGACACCATGCCTACGTTCTGGACGACATCAGGGCGGTTGCCGACATTGCCCACGCCAACGGAGCGATCGTTAAGGTCATTCAGGAAAGTTGCTATCTCACACTGAAAGAGGTTGCGCAGGCCTGTGAACTATCGCTTGAGGCCGGAGCGGACTTTGTCAAAACCTCCACCGGGTTTGGACCATCGTCAGCGACGCCAGAAATTATTGAAACCATGGTTAAGACCGTGGGCGGGAAAATAGGCATCAAGGCTTCGGGCGGCATCCGAACCTGGGAACAGGCGGTCGGCTATCTGGAACAAGGAGCAACCCGGCTAGGCATCGGCGCAACCAAGACCGTTCTCGAAGGCGGCGTGTCGAATAGCGCCTACTAGGACGCAATCTTTTCCGACATCTCCACGTCGACAGCCATGGCTGGCTTGGTCGTGAACCTGAATTCAACATGGGCTACCCCGAAAGCCTTGCTGATCGATTCCAACGTCGATTTCGCTGACTTCTGCACCTCGGACTGAATGTTGTTGATTAATTCAAGCGCCTGCTGCTCGGCATGATTCTTGGCGGCATTGACCAGCTTGTTTTTATCCTCTTCTGAAAAACCACCCCCCAGAAAACCATTCAAGAAGTCAGGCAACAGCCATGGCAGCAATTTCGCCCCCTGCTCATCGTAGAAGCGGATATCCCGGATATGCACTTCATAGTCGCACGGCGGCATACTTATTATGTAGCGAGACGGAGCGGTTTCCGAAATCTCAAATGCCGGACTTTGCAGGTTGTAGCGAAAGTCGATGACGAACTCGAAAATCATCGCCATTTTCTTGTTGCTCAACACCCAGCTCAGGTAGCGGGAACCGATCTCGCCCCAGCTATGATCCGTTTCGGCCACGATCTCCTTGGTCATCACCTTATATGCCGACAAATGTCCAATGGCCCGCAATCGTTCGATGCTTGAAAAAACCTGCGTCCCCGCTCCCGGCGCTTTTTTGCGGCGCATGAGCCAAATCCAAAGGGTGCCGATCACAACAACGGCAACGATCATACCGATAAAAAACTCGTTCATCTATATCTCCTTAAAATCGAAGTCCACAACCAAGGGAAGATGGTCGGAAAGCTGCACCCGCGGCATTTCGAAATTCCGTATCACTATATGCGGACTGTGCAGAATAAAATCAAGGTGCCGTTTGGGCTTCCAACTCGGAAAGGAGGGCTGCATGTTCCCATCGGCGTTTTTCAGCCCGCTGGCAGACATGAGCAACTTGATTTCATCCTCCCCCATAAACGCATTGAAATCACCCGCAACGATGTAGGGTCGATCGGTTTCCCTGATCATGTTGTAGAGATGTACAAGCTGCGCTTGCCGTGTCTTGTAGCTCAAAGCCAGGTGCACCAGAAAAAAGGTTACCTTTTCAAGTTCCAGTTCGATCACAAGCTTTTTCATGCCCCGCTCGAAATAGTGGAACCGTTCCCCATGGATGGTGTCCTTCGCCAGAAAAGCGTTCCCCTGTTTGTTGTAGATCGGAATGCGTTGCCATCGTGAATTGACGGCATACTTTGAGCAGTATGCGTGGAAATGCCCAAGTTCATCGGCTATCGTTTCAACTTGGCTTTTTCGGCCGGAACGGTAGGAACCACTATCCACTTCAATCAGGCCAATGACATCCGGATCCTTCTGTTTAATGAACGTCGTAATCTCATCCAGATGGCCACGTGTTCTTCCGAGCAACCCCAGCAAGGGGAACCGGCGTTGATTGCCATGGGTTCCGTAACAGATGTTGTACAAGAGAAACCTCATATATGCAAATCTAGCCCCTTTCTCCACGAAGACAACACTTCACACATACTTTTCACTATTCTTGAAGCTGTCGTCTGGGTAACATACATCCATGCAACAGGAGCTCTTTGACTTCAGATACTGGGTGATTTTAAGCACCACCGTTCACATCATGGCTTTTATCGCGGTTTGCCTACATGCCCTTAAACGCCGGAGAAATGCCAGCGCTACGCTTTTGTGGATATTTGTTGCATGGTCATTCCCCCTGATAGGACAGTTGCTGTATCTGGCCTTCGGCATCGACCGCGTAGCCGGAAAGGGGTTGCGAAAAAAGGCATCGAACCAATTAATGATGAATATGCGCCGGGTGCGCCATGACGACGAAAGCCCGTTTGTCGCATGGCATAACAACTTCCGCACTCCCCTAGCCGATATTGAGGGCGACTACTGCCAGAAACTCAACCGCTCCATCGACGTACTGAATGTGGACCACCCCCTTCTGGATGGCAACACCATCACACCATTGGCCAATGGTGATGAAACCTATCCGTTGATGCTCGAAGCCATCCGGTCAGCCAAACACCATATCCATCTCCAAAGCTTTATTATCGAGAGGGACGAAACCGGACGGAAATTCCTCGAAGAACTCAGGAAGAAGGCCGAAGCCGGAATTAAAGTTCGTCTCCTGTTCGACCGCTTCGGTTCCACCAAAGCCCATCTCAGCGGAATGTTTAGACGCTACAAGCAGGTTGAAAACTTCGAGATCTACGGATGGACCCAGGCAAATCCATTAAAACGACAATTTCAAATCAACCTGAGAAACCACCGGAAAAACCTGATTATCGACGGCCATGTGGCTTTTTTCGGAGGGGTCAACATCTCCACGGAAAATATTACAACCCCCAAATATGAGGCGATACGCGACTACCATTTCAGGGTGGAAGGCCCGTTGGTTCATGAGTTGCAGATCTCATTCCTTCGCGATTGGTTTTTCATGACGGGCGAGCCGATCGAAAGGCTCCTCAATGTCGACCACTTCCCGCAAATGACCTCGATAGGGAACGCCCGTGCGCGTCTCATAGACAGCGGCCCCTCGGAACCCCCCGGGTTGGCAACCGAAACATTCTTTAACGCCATCATCCTTGCCCAACGGCAGGTCCTCATCGTCACACCATACTTTGTACCGACCAGCGATATCTTGCGCGCCCTTCGGTCTGCAGCACATCGTGGAGTGGATGTACGCATTGTCCTGCCGGAAAAGAACAACCACAGGTATGCAGGAATGGCTTCAAAAGCGCTTTTCGAGGAACTTCTTTCCGCGGGCATCCGAATTTATCAACGCAAGCCGCCTTTTATCCATGCCAAAGCCATGGTGGTGGATGACAGTATCGCACTGGTTGGAACCGCCAACCTCGATGTTAGAAGCCTCCAGCTCAACTATGAAACCACCGCACTTATTGAAGATGATTCGGCGATGAACAGGCTAAAGCAAATGATTCACGAGGACATGAGCTGCAGCAAGGAGATCATGCTTAATAAGTGGCAATCCCGACCGCCCATCCAGAAGTTGGCCGAAAACCTTTGTTCCCTCATGTCACCGGTTCTCTGACGCAGGCTGTTACAAGGATCTAAGGGCCTGTTTTTTCCGGCTGTACCGTATAGTCAGGCAATGGCTTGCGGGGATCGCGCTTGAATTGAACAACGATCTCTTCTCCTGTACCGGGATATACTCTTTTATCAAAGGTGACATTGCTCTTTTGACGTGCAACGAGCCTGTAGTTGTATCCCACGCGTGAAGGCCAGCTGATCGTCACCAAGCCTTGACTGTTTTGTACGGCTGACACATTGGGAATGTATTCCGGCTCGATCGTTTCTGAAACACACCCCGTCAGTGTTAACAACAGGCTTACAGCTAGTGCAGGGCACACTTTTTTTATCATGACAGACCTACTCCTGACCTTCGGTCTTTTCGCTTTCTGTTGCCACCGGGTCATCGGAAACTGTTTCTTCGGCGTCGCGCGCCCCCAGAATGACCGCGGGAGGAACCGCATTCGTTAGCGGGTTGTCCTCCACCATCTGATCGGTTTCTTCGTCGGCCGGCGGAGCAAGCTCGTCAGGAACAGCGACCTGTTCCTTGTCAGCTAGAACAGGTTCCTCCATAGCGTCCGGCTCAACGGGAGTTTGCAACTGAGGAGCACGTACCACCTCCAGATATTGCAGATCCGACATTCCTGCATTCGCGTTGCCGCCAAAATGGCTCCCGAGCTGCTTTTGATACCAAGCGATATTCAGTCCCTCGGGATTGATGTAGTTGAGCGGCAACTCGTAGTTCTCCGAAAACCACTTCCAGTCCTTGTAGCGGAAGTCGTAGTGGCGGCCCAGCAGGTGAATGACCGGACGGATTTTCGCCGTCTTAACCTTATAAACCAATGGACACCATGCTTCTTTTGGAATCAGCGATTCAGGAATCCGTCCTCCTTGTTTCTCGATCAGCAGTGCAGAAGCCGGACGGGTTGGCAAAAAAGATCCATCACCATATGCCGACGCAGTGACGCGCACCCATTCACTTCCGCTCCACCCCTGCAGAGCAACCGTTCCATTGGGCAGCGACTGGTATCGCAACAATATCGTTGGGAAGCGATTCCCGACATCCATACCCACACGAACGGGCCCATCTTCGTGAGGAACGATAAGTAACGTGACGCCCTCCTCCGAAGCACGGACATTGGGCGAACCAAGCAATCCGAAGGCCATGATTATTGGAATAAAAAACCTGAATACTTTCATATCAACCTCTTGCCTAGTTGGCTGGTGCCGCCGGCATGGCACGACCGCCAAGCTTCTGATCAATCATCATCAGACCGCCCTTGTCGTTGCCGACCATCCGCAATGGATTGAGGACGTCCTGGACATTGGACTCCTCTTCAACCTGTTCGGTTACATACCATTGAAGGAAAGTCTGGGTGGCATAGTCACTTTCTTCGACAGCCAGATCCATTAGCTTGTGGATGGAACGGGTGACAAACTGCTCATGCTCCAACGTCTTTTCGAATATCTCCAGAGGAGAGCCATATTCCACCGGTGGTTCCTCGATCGCCTTCAAATGAACTTTGCCACCTTGATCCAGAATATAGTCATACATCTTTGTTACATGCATGTTTTCCTCTTCATACTGAAGGCGCATCCAATGTGAAAAACCCGGAAGGCCAATCTTGGTGCAATATGCGGCCATCGCTAGATAGAGGTATGCGGAATAGAATTCCTTGTTTACCTGCTCGTTTAGTTCGTCTTCCATTTTTTTTGAGATCATATCAGTCTCCTTGTTTTCGTTTGCACTACCCCAGTATGAACCGTGCAAAATCCCTAGTCAATGCCATTAGCCCGTTTCGCCGATTCCACGGTATTGAAGAGCAGCATGGTGATCGTCATCGGCCCGACCCCCCCCGGCACCGGTGTAATCATGGAGGCCTTTTCCTTCACGGCTTCGAAATCGACATCCCCGACCAAACGATATCCCCGTTCGCGAGAGGCGTCTTCAACCCGGTTTACGCCGACATCAATAACCACGGCGCCCTCCTTCACCATATCCGCAGTCACTGTATTCGGCCACCCCGAGGCCGCAATGATGATGTCCGCCTGTCGGGTATGGTGTCCAAGATCTTTCGTGCGGGTGTGGCAGAGGGTAACTGTTGCATTTGCGCCTTCCGATTTTTGAAGAAGCATGTTGGCAACAGGTTTCCCGACAATGTTGCTCCGCCCGACTACAACGGCATGCGCACCGCAGGTTTCGACGCCACTTCGTTTAAGCAGCTGCAACACGCCATGCGGCGTACACGGAAGGAATGCCTTTTCTCCCACCACCATTTTCCCGACATTCATGGGATGAAACCCGTCAACATCCTTGTTGGGATCGATTGACAGCAAAACCGCCGATTCATCAATATGCTTGGGCAAAGGAAGCTGGACCAAGATCCCATTGATCTTGGGATCCTGATTCATACGTTCAACCAATGCGAGCAACTCTTCCTGTGTCGTGTCGGCCGGCAAGCGGTTGTCATCGGAAAAAATACCGATTTCTTTGCATGCCCGTTCCTTCGCCGTCACGTAGGATTTGGAGGCCGGATCGTCCCCCACCAGAATCACACCCAACCCCGGAACAATGTCCTTTCCGCGAAGTTCGGCTACCTTCTCCTTCAGCTCTGCACGGATATCTGCCGCAACCTGTTTCCCATCAATAATCTTTGCCGTCATTTATCCTCCAACATCATTATATTACTTTACAAAACGTATACAGGCGGGATACCTGAATGCGATCCCCTCATTGGCCTTTATGGCTGCGATAATAATGGATACAAAGCCAAAGAGCCCAACGATAGGCAACAGCAGCAAACCAATGCCTAGTGCCAGCATCAGGAGAAAACAGGCCGCAACATAAATGAGCAGGCTGATTTGAAAGTTCAACGCCTCTTTTCCTTGATCGTCGATAAAGGCACCGTCTTCCCGCTTGACCAGCCAAAGTACCAGCGCTCCGATCAAACCAGCAGCAGGCAGAGGGACCACTACACCGCACAACCCGGCTAAGTGGCATCCCATGGCCCAGTTTCGTTCGACCTTGGATGGAGCACGTTCCTCCGTAGCGGATGCATCTTCATGAATTTCATTCGTATCCACATTAACCTCCAACAATGAAAGATTGGTAAACATCATAGCCCCACCCTCGATAGGCGGCAAACTTCATTTCAAATTTTGCGAACCGCCATCCTCTGGAAACAGAAAAGGCCTCTCAAAGAGAGACCCTTCCTACCGTTTCCGGCTTTATTCAAGTAAACTATTTCTTGGGCGGAAGCACTGCGTCCTTGGCCGCTTTCGCAATGCGGAACTTAAGCACCTTACCGGCTTTGATCTTGATCGTTTCTCCAGTAGCAGGATTGCGGGCAGTACGGGCTTTGCGATGTACTTTGATCAGCTTACCGATTCCCGGAATCGTAATACCATCCGTGGATTTAGCTCCCTTGTACACTTGCGCAACGAGCGATTCCAAAGCGGCCTTGGCTTGAACCTTGTTAATTCCCGCGTCATCGGCAATCTTGGCTATGATTTCGGTTTTCGTTACTGCCATAGTGTTTCTCCTATTGAGTTTGCTTTATGGGCTTCCCCTGCCAGCCCCTTGCCAGCTTTGGGCCCACTTGTATGAGGTTTACTCAAACCGCCCAGCTGTCGCAAGCGGGAAAACTCAAAAGGCACGAAAAATCGCCTATATCCCCTAGTGACTCTTGCATCCGCAGGAGCCGGACCCGCACCCTCCTTCGGCCTTCGCGGCGAGTTCACGGATGGTGGTGTATGGAAAGAAGCCGGTGTTGTGGCCATCGGACCAGTCGACGGTAATGGCATAGTTGCCAATGATGCCGACCTTTTCGGCATGGATATCCATCGGGATCGACTTGGGATCAAGTAGCGGTTTGCGGGTCATTTCATCGACACACAACGCGCAGCTGCAAGCCCGTCGAAGCGCCGCGTTGGAGACGGTGGCGGTTTCGCCATCGGGCCATCTCAGCGAGATGGTTTTTGCATCAAACTCAATCTCCGGTTTAACCGGTTTTTCCATAACCTTTTTCCCAAGGGTGCGAATGATGATATCCGTCGTCTCATTGGCAATGCCTGAATCAGTCAATGCGTCAAGCGAACCGCTGAGGTTTCCCGTGATCGGAAGTTCCGCGATGGTTTCAAGGCCGAAGCGCTCCTCTAGCGTTTTTCCGCCGGCTTCGCCAAAGATGTAGTGCTTCTTGTCGCAGTTGTCGCAGACGAAATAGGCCATGTTTTCCACAACGCCAAGTACGGGAACATTCACCTTGTCAAACATCATGATGCCCTTGCGCACGTCTGTCAGCGAAAGCTGATGAGGCGTGGTGACAATGATCGATGCATCGATCTGGATCGACTGGGAAATGGTCAACTGTATGTCGCCGGTGCCGGGCGGCATATCGATCACCAGGTAATCGAGTTCCCCCCACACGACACCG
>JBNKSB010000053.1:0-11939 GCA_050297095.1 Pontiella sp.
GCATGGTGACATTGAAACCTTCCCTGACCGCTACCAGACCATGCTCGGCGAACGCGGAGTTACCCTCTCCGGCGGACAACGCCAGCGCACCTCCATCAGCCGCGCCATCGCGCGCCGTCCGGACATTCTCGTGCTCGACGACGTCTTGTCGGCAGTCGATACCCAGACCGAAGCCGCGATTATGAAAAAACTTCAACCGGTCATGAACGACCGCACGACACTTTTCGTCAGCCATCGGGTTTCCACCCTGCGCTACTCCGATGAAATCGTGGTGATCGAAAACGGCCGCATTACCCAGCGCGGCTCCCATGAAGAGCTGATCACGCAGCCCGGCTACTATGCCGAGCTGAATACGATGCAGCAACTGCAGGAAAAGTTGGAGGGCGACGCATGAAGATGGCCAAACGCCTCCTAGCCTACTCCCTGCCCTATTGGCGATCCCTCGCCTTGGCCTTGACGCTGATTCTGCTGTCGACCCTGGCGGTTAACTTCCTTCCGCTCATCCTGCAACGCATTACGGATGACTGCATCGCCAACACATCCATACCCATGGACGATCGGGTTGCCCTGCTCCTTCGGCTTGGCGCAATCTATCTGGGAATCGCCGCGCTAGGCTACTGCGTCCGGTATGCGCAGGCCATGCTCACCACATGGATCGGACAGAAGATCATCTACGACCTGCGCCTGGATGTGTTCCGCAAAGTGCTTCGCATGCACCAGTCCTTCTTCGACAAAACTGCCGTGGGCATATTGATGTCGCGGGCGACATCGGACATCGAGCGCTTGCAGCATTTTGTTACGGAAGGCGTGGTGGGATCGATCGCCGATCTTGCGATGCTGCTGGGCATCATGGGCTACATGATCTACATGAGCCCAACGCTGTCGCTCTCCATCTTTGCCATCCTGCCGTTTTTGTTCGTTGCCATGCTTTACATCAACATTCGCCTGCGCAATGCAAACCGCGATATCCGGGACCGGCAATCCCGGCTCAATGCGCTTGTTCAGGAAGACCTGACCGGCATGTCAACCATCCAGCTCTTTAACCGGGAAGCCCATGCCCGGGAAGAGTTCGACCAGCGCAACGCACATCTGCGCTCCGCCTACTTTGACGAGGTCCGCTGGTTCAGCCTCTACTTCCCCGCAATAGAAACCGGCCAGACCCTCTCCATCCTGATCACGCTTTGCGTCGGCGGCCTGGCCGTCCTGAAGGGGTCGGATGCTGTCAGTCTTGGAACCTTTATCGCCTTCCTCGCCTACGTCCGCAACTTTTTCCACCCGCTGGGCTCGCTTTCCGACAAGGCCGGATCGTTCCAGATTGCGCTGGCCTCGACGGAACGGGTCTTTTCACTGCTGGATACCCCCGAGGAGATCAATGATCCCGCACAGCCGGAATCACCGGAACGCATTGCCGGCAATATTGCCTTCAACAACGTCTGGTTTGCGTACAACAAGGATAACTGGGTGATTAAGGACCTGACTTTTAACGTTGAACCCGGGCAGGTTTTGGCCGTCGTGGGTGCCACCGGCGCCGGAAAGAGCACCATCATCAATCTGATTGGACGGTTCTACGACGTCCAGCAGGGCGCGGTCTCGATCGACGGCATCGATGTGAGGAAGTTTGCCAAACACGATTTGCGGGCCCGGTTGGGCTATGTGTTCCAGGACCCCTTCATCTTTACCGCTTCGGTGGCAGACAATATTGGACTGAATAATCCGGGAATTTCGCGAAACGATATTATCCGGGCCGCACAAACGGTCAACGCGCATGCCTTTGTTGAAGCGATGCCGGATGGATACGACACCTTGTTGAACGAACGCGGAGAAGGCCTCTCGCTGGGCCAGAAACAGCTGCTGGTCATGGCGCGCACCCTCGCCCAGAATCCCGAACTGCTGTTCGTGCTCGACGAAGCAACCGCAAGCGTGGATACCGCCACCGAAATGCTGATTCAGGATGCCCTGGGAAAACTGATGTCCAACCGGACCAGTATCGTTATCGCCCACCGGCTCTCGACCATTCGCCACGCCGACCGCATTCTTGTCATGCGCCACGGCGAGTTGATCGATCAAGGCACCCATGATGAACTGATGGATCGGGATGGCTACTACCGTCAACTCTACGAGCTATTGCAGCACAGTCCCGACTAACGAAGCCAAACCGCAGTCTACTCGCCGATGATTTTCACGAGGGCGCGCTTCTTACGCTTTCCGTCGAGCTCGTAGTAGAAGATCGATTCCCAAGGTCCAAAATCGAGTTTCCCATCGGTAATCGCCACCACGACTTCGCGCCCCATGATGGTCCGCTTAAGGTGGGCGTCGGCATTGTCCTCGTAGCCATTGTGCGCGTATTGGTCGTAGGGTTTTTCCGGGGCAAGTTTTTCGAGCCAATGCTCAAAGTCGGCGTGCAGCCCGCTTTCGTTGTCGTTGATGAAGACCGACGCGGTAATGTGCATCGCGTTCACCAGGCAGAGCCCTTCCTTGATGCCGGATTCCCGGATGCACTCCTCGATCCGGGGAGTGATATGGATGATCTTCCGGCGCTGCGGCGCCTCGAACCAAAGTTCTTTCCGGTATGATTTCATCCTATCCCTTCCGTAGATTTTCCAAAGGAACCAAAACCTCGTTCAGGTAAAGCTGGCGAACCAGATCGCAGTCGAGACGGTGTCCCGCCTTGTAGGATGTGATCTTGCCGACAAACATGCCGTTGTGGATCAGCGCGATGGCCGCCAGCAGGTCAAGCACGGCCCGGTGCCATGCGGCTTCCAGGGCTTTCCCTTCGTGGATCAGGCGCGGCTCGTTGATGTATTTGCTTTTCCCGGCAATGGATACATTTTGCTTATTGTATCCCAGATTGCGCACATCGGCAAAAATGCGGCCAATGGTTTTGCAGTACAGCATCTTCCCATACGAGGTATTCGTGCGCGCAACCGACGCCATTCGGGTCAGTTCCTCGCAAACGGGAAAGATGATCCGCTGCTTCCCAATTGCGGTTTGGAAGTTTAAGGCACAATCCACCAGCAAGCCGGGATTGTCGAGATCGTCCGGCGGAGAAAGGGTCACGAAATCACCATAAGCGCCCCCTACCGTCACCGGCTCTTTTACCGTTACATATTGTACCGGTTTTCCGGTTTCGACTTTGCCGCATTTATCGAGCGTTTCAACGAGGTCAAGGCTCCCCTTTTCGAACAGCGGCGGGTCCCCCGAATCGAGCTTGATCAGCACGTTGTCGACCCCCATGCCCATGCGCAGGGAAATGATGTGCTCCACCATGCGGACATAGTTGTGTGGGTTGCCGCTACGCAAAACAATGTTGCTGACAATCTGCCCCGTGGTCCAGACATTCGCGATACTGACGCGAATCGGAAGCGTATTAGGCAAGTCCACGCGGTTCAGCCACCACCCGTTCTGGTCCGTCGGTTCGAAAGAAATGGTCCGCGTCGCCTTTCCCATGAAAGTGCCGGGACCGGAAATCGAAGCCGAGTCCGCCAATGTAGTCTGGAATTTGCGAAAAGGCGGAACGTCCTTGTCGCTGAGGTCCCAGTCCACCGGTTGCTCGCTCATGGCTTCGCAGGATGCCTTGATCGCCTCCTCGTCGCCCATCAAAATGGTTCCTGGATTGGTCATAAATCGAATCCGTTCTGTTTTGATCTGTGGTTTTGAATGACATATCTTTAGTGGCTTTACGGCTCCAACGCAAACAAAACAAGGGGACACTGGTTGAAAGAGGGAACGGTTATACGCTCGGCGGGTGTGGTGGGCAGCTTTACGCTGCTCAGCCGCGGCCTCGGCATGTTGCGCGATGTTATCATCGGCTACTATTTCGGAACGTCCCTGATCGCCTCTGCCTTCTTCGTGGCCTTCACGATCCCTAACCTCTTTCGCCGGCTGTTTGGTGAAGGCGCGCTTTCCGCCGCCTTTATTCCGATCTTTATTGAAACCCGCACCAAGCAGGGCGAAAAAGCGTCGTGGGAGATGGCCGCCAAGGTCGTTACCATGTGTGCCGCGCTCCTGTCTGCCCTTGCCATCATTGGGGTGCTGCTGTTTTCCGTAGGTCTGGCCATCCCCTCTATCGCCGCAAAGTGGGCCACCACCTTCACGCTCGCCCGCATCATGTTTCCCTACATGGTGTTTATCTGCCTGGCAGCACTCTTCATGGCGGTGCTCAACTCCTACAAGCATTTTGCCACTTCGGCATTCGCACCTTCCCTGCTCAACCTGATCCTCATTCTGGCCATGCTCGGCCTGTTCCCCCTCGTGGGCCCCCATGAAATGGATCGTGCCAGTATACTGGCCTGGGCGGTTCTACTGGCCGGTGTGCTGCAGATGGCGGTACAGCTTCCGGCCCTCAAGCGCTTCGGTTGCCCTTTCCACTTTTCCAGCCATTGGAACGATCCTCGCATCCGCAAGATGCTGTTGCTCATGGGACCGGCCGCCCTCGGCATGGCGGTCACCCAGTTCAATGTCCTGATCGACCGCCTGCTTGCCATGTGGATCGGCGACTGGGCCCCGGCGGCACTCTTCTACAGTGAACGCATGCTCTACTTCCCGCTCGGCATCATTGCCACTGCCATGGGTACCGTACTCCTCCCCACCTTTTCGTCCCACGCCGCCGAATCCGACCATGCCTCCATGGGCAATACCATTTCACACGCCGTGCGCCACATGATCTTTATCATGACCCCTGCCGCTTTGGGACTGCTTGTGCTGTCCCCCGAGATCCTCGGAGCCATCTTTGAATGGAACGGCAGCTTTGATGCCGACTCCACCAAGCTCAGCGCCCGCGCCCTCGCCTTCTACGCCCCCGGCCTCGTGGTCTTCAGTGCATCCAAGGTATTTGTTCCGGCGTTCTACGCCCTGCAGGACACCAAAACGCCCGTACGGATCGGCATCTATGTGGTTCTGCTGAACTTGATCATGAACATCACCTTCATTCTCACCTTCCCCTTGTACTGGAAGCACGCTGGCATGGCCCTCGCCACCGTACTGGCGGAGGGCGTTGGCATGGTGACACTCGGCACCCTATTGGCCAAGCGCATCGAAAACATCCAGTGGATGGGAATGCTTAGGACGCTCGGACGCTCGATCCTCTGTGCGCTCGCGATGGCGGCCTTGGCCTGGTTCACCGCACAATATCTTCCGGCACTGATTTCCGGCTGCCTGCCCGCCAAGATATCCCAGATCATCGTTTTGGCGACCGCCATGGGCATCGGCGTAGGCGCATACCTCCTGTTTGCTCTTGGACTCCGCGCCCCCGAGCTGCGTGAAATCAAATCCGCTCTGCGGGGGGAATAATGGGCGATGCCTACGCCCAGCTCTGCCATCTCGCCGGCAAAGCCATTGCCGAGTTCGATATGATTGCCGAAGGCGATCGCCTGCTGGTCGGAATCAGCGGCGGGGTGGACAGCATGATGTTGATGCACGTGCTCGACCGGCTCCAAAAACGCGCCCCCATCCAGTTCGAGCTGTTTGCCGTCACGATCGATGAAGGCTTCGATGGCATCAACCATTCCCTGCTATCCACCTATGCCGCCGAACACGGATGGAAGCTGCAAATCATCGAAACACCAATTTCCAGGTTGATCCTTGAAAAGCAAACGCAATCCAAACCCTGTGGGCTCTGCTCCCGCCTGCGGCGCGGCTTCATCCATGGCTATGCCGACGATCTTCAATGCAATAAGCTGGTGCTCGGCCACCACCGCGACGATCTCTGTGTCAGCCTGCTCATGGGACTCTTCCGCGGCACCGGACTTAAAACCATGGGACCGAACGTGCCCGCCGATGCCGGCTCGAAGCGGCTTATCCGCCCGTTCTGCTATGCCTCAAAGGATTTGATCGAAACCAGCGCCCACCAATTTGAATTCCCCGACATCGGATCGTGCGACTATGCCGATCAGCTCAACGACTCCGGCGATCGCGCCTACCTCGAACGTCTCCTGCCTCAACTCGAAAAACAGTTCCCCCACCTCGGCAAAAACATGCTCCGCTCCATGGCCGATCTACGTCCCGACTACCTGCTCGATAAACGCCACTGGAGCTGAGTATAATTTCTCTCCACTGACGGCCTTCGATCTTGGCATAAAAAATCTTCTCAAACGCACATCGGAACCTATAATTCATTGCATGAAATGCGTTATGGCACTTGATCAAGGTACCACCAGTTCCCGGTCTATCCTGTTCGACCATTCCGGAAAGATACGTGGTGTCGCCCAGCAGGAGTTCAAACAGCACTTCCCCAACCCCGGTTGGGTGGAACACGATCCGGAGGAGATTTGGGAATCCCAGCAGGCCACAGCGCGCGAGGTGATGCGCCACGCCGGCGTGCATAGCGAGGATGTTGTCGCCATCGGCATCACCAACCAGCGGGAAACGACGGTTGTGTGGAACCGCAAGACCGGCGAACCGATCCACAATGCCATCGTCTGGCAGGACCGACGCACCGCCGACATTTGCGCCCGGCTCAAGAATGAAGGTTTCGAATCAGTATTCCACGAAAAGACCGGCCTCTATCTCGATCCCTATTTTTCCGGTACGAAAATCAAGTGGTTGCTCGACAACGTCGACGGGGCCAGAGCACAGGCTGAGCGTGGTGAACTTGCGTTTGGTACAATTGATTCCTGGTTGTGCTGGAAGCTGACGCGGGGAGCCCGGCACATTACTGATGCCACGAACGCCTCGCGTACCCTTCTCTTCAACATTCACACGCTGGATTGGGACAACAAGCTCCTCGAAATCCTCGGCATCCCGCGCAGTATGCTTCCGGAAGTGCGGGCTTCGAGCGAAACCTATTGCAGCGTGGACAACTATCTCTGCGAATGCGGTTGCAGGATTGCGGGAATCGCCGGCGATCAGCATGCCGCCTTGTTCGGCCAGTCCTGCTTCGAAACCGGAGCCTCCAAGAATACCTATGGGACCGGCTGTTTCATGCTTATGAATACCGGAGAAAATCCGGTGCTCTCCAAAAACAAACTGCTTACAACGCTGGCCTGGCAGCGCGACGGAACCACTCAATATGCCTTGGAGGGCAGTATCTTTATTGCGGGCGCCGTTGTCCAATGGTTGCGCGACGAATTGGGCATTATTAACTCCGCCCCCGAAATCGAAAGCCTTGCGGCACAGGTGCCTGATTCGGGTGGCGTCTGTTTTGTTCCGGCTTTTGCCGGCCTCGGTGCCCCGCATTGGGATCCGCACGCCCGTGGAACCATCATAGGCCTGACACGCGGCTCCAGCAAAGCGCATCTCGCCCGCGCAGCGCTGGAAGCAATGTGTTTTCAGTCGATGGAGGTTCTCAAAGCCATGGAAAAGGATTCCGGCACACCGACGGATCGGTTGCGCGTGGATGGTGGCGCCTGCGCCAACGATTTGCTGATGCAGATCCAGGCCGACCTGCTGCAGGTTCCGGTGGAAAGGCCGCAGATGATTGAAACCACCGCCTTTGGCGCGGCCGCCCTCGCCGGACTAGCTGTCGGGTTTTGGAATGATCTGAACGAACTCGCAGCCATACGCCAGGTGGACCGTGTGTTCGAACCGAAGATCAGTCGTGACGAAGCCGAAAGCCGCTTTGCCCAATGGCTCCGCGCCGTCGAACGAAGCCGGGAATGGGAGGATTAACCATGATCATCGGAGTGCCGCGCGAAGTAAAAAAGGATGAATACCGGGTAGCGATGCTGCCTGTCGGCGCACAGCTTCTCGTACAGGACGGCCACCGTGTCTTGATTGAAGAAGATGCCGGTCTGGGTAGCGGCTACAGCAACGAAGACTACCTCGCCGTTGGTGCCGAAATTATGGACTCGGCAGCCATGCTCTTTGAACAGGCTGAATTGATAGTAAAGGTGAAGGAACCGCAACCCGAAGAGATCCAGCGACTCCGACAGGGCCAGACCGTTTTTTGCTACTTCCATTTTGCCAGCTCGCGCGAACTGACTACCCAATGCCTGGCCAGCGGCATTGCGGCTGTCGCCTATGAAACGCTCGCCGACAAACACGGCCACCTTCCGTTGCTCACTCCCATGAGCGAAGTGGCCGGGAAAATGGCGGTCCAGGAAGGAGCCAAGTGCCTGGAAAAACCCATGATGGGACGCGGCATCCTGCTCGGCGGCGTGCCCGGTGTGGCGCCTGCCAATGTGCTGGTGCTGGGCGGTGGCGTGGTCGGCTCCAATGCCGCGCGGGTAGCGGCCGGACTCGGTGCCAATGTAACAATCATGGACATCGATCTGGATCGCCTGCGCCAGCTCGACGATATGATGCCGCCGAACGTAACCACCATCTATTGCGAACCCCATGCGGTTGAACAATACACGGCAGAGGCCGATCTCGTGATTGGTTCGGTGCTGATTCCCGGTGCCAAGGCACCCCGGCTGATCAATCGCGATCTTGTGCACAAGATGAAACGCGGCACGGCAATCGTTGATGTTTGCATTGACCAGGGAGGTTGTTGCGAAACCAGCCGGCCCACCACCCACAGCGATCCGGTTTACCTCGTGGATGAAGTTGTCCATTACTGCGTCACCAACATGCCGGGCGCGGTGGGAAGAACCAGCAGCCATGCCTTGTGCAATGCCACCCTGACCTATTGCAGGGAGCTGGCTTCGCTGGGACTGAATGGTTTTCTAGCCAAGAGTCCCGGTCGCGCAGCCGCCCTGAACATGCGGAATGGGAAGATCACCTGTTCCGCCGTTGCCGAAGCGTTGCCCGATCTGATGTAGGGCGTTCCGCGGGTCCGCCTCCGCGATCAAGGATCGCGGCTACAGTTCGATGAGATCCAGCTTCGCCGTACTCACATCCAGCACTGCGCAAGTATTCGGCATCCCGCGGCCGGCCGTGCCGGGATTGATGCAACGGGTTTTTCCCGAGATATAGTCATGCGGTACATGTGTATGTCCGCTCAGCACGAGCTCATAATCCCTGGAGGAAACCGTTTTCCGGTAGCGGCGCGCATCGTCGCTGTGAAGCAGGGCGATCCGTATTCCGTCGAGTGTGATATCACCGAAACGGCCATGCAGTTGAACGCCAACGTTGGTCGGAAAAAATTTCCAGTCTGCGGCATAGATATCCACATTGCCGAGAACAGCGTGCACGGGGACTCCCAATGGCTCGAATACGCCGGCCAGCTCGGCCAGCACATCCATGCCGCCAATGTCGCCGCAATGGAAGATGGCGCTCACCCCGGCGTTCCGGAAGATTTGCGCGGCCTTGGCGGTGGCAGAGATGTTGCCATGCGTATCGGACAGAATTCCTATTTTCATAATATGCATTAAATCGCACGAACCCATGGCGCAGGAGAAACCAAAAACATAAGTTTATGGTCGATTCAAACTCAGGGCTGGTTTAGTTTTCGTGCACTTTTTGAGTGAGGAGAAAAGATATGATCAGAGCAAAAGTAATTGGGGCCGGCGGCTATGGAGGCGTTGGAATCACGGAACTCCTTTTAAAGCATCCTGAAACGGAGATCGGATGTTTGGTGAGCCTGTCCGATACCGGGCGTAGAATGAGCGATGTCTTTCCGCATCTGCGCGGATTCTGCGACGATGTCATCGTTTCCCCGGAAGATCCCAAAAACAAGGAAGCCTTCGACGTTGTATTCTTTTCCACCCCCGATGGCGTTGGCATGCAGAGCGCAGAAGCAGAGGTGGCCCGTGGCGCCAAGGTCATCGACTACAGCGGCGACTTCCGGTTTGGAACGGTCGAGCGCTATGCGGAGTACGCCAACTTTATCGGCCGCGATCCCGTGCACAAAGCCCCCGCGCTCCTGACTGAAACCGTCTACGGCATGCCCGAACTTCATGACGTTACGAAGGAACAGACGGTGGTCGGAAATCCCGGTTGCTTTGCGGTCAGTTGCATTCTGGGACTGGCGCCGGCGGTGGAATCCGGCATCATCGACCTCAAAAGCATCATCTGCGACTGCAAAACCGGCGTTTCCGGTGCCGGGAAAAAGCCCAACCCGGCTTTTCACTATCCGAACCGCTACGACAACATGAACGCCTATAAACTTACCGGTCACCAGCATGTGGTCGAGATCGAGCAGGAGCTCGGGCTTCTCGGCGACGACGCGGTTCAAATCACCTTCACGTCGCAGGTCATGCCGCTGTGCCGCGGCATCATGTCGTGCCTTTACGCCACGCTGGATGGGCAAAAGGCGGACGAAGTACTCGAATTGTACCGGGAATTCCACCGGAACAATCGCTTTGTGCGCGTGCAGGATGCCCAAACACCGGCCAGCATTGCCGACGTGCGGGGAACCAACTATTGCAACCTGACGGTTGATGTGGATGAACGGAACAACCGCCTGCGCGTTATTTCGCATATCGACAACCTGATGAAGGGCCAGGCGGGCAATGCCTTGCAAAACATGAACCTGATGTTTGGCCTCGACTCTGGCATGGGTCTTGCGACACCTGGACAGTATCCATAAGCGGATAGAGCCGAGACAGGAACCATGAAAAAGATTGTAAAGCCACTCGCGTCGCTGGTCGTCATAACCATCTATCTCCTGCTATTGCGCTACGTGGCACCGAGCACGGATCCCTACTTTATTCTGGGCACGGCCGTGGTCGGACTTGCGGCGTGGCTATGCGGCAGTGTAATGGGCCTGGCTACAGCACTTCTGCTTATTCCATTGACCTCGATAATCTACAACCAATTCGCCGTATCCACCAGCTATGCCAGTTTTTCCGCATCGCCCGCCTACATTTCGATGCAAATCCTTGCCGCCTTGACGATGGGGCATCTCGGCAAGGATAAGCGAGCTGTAGAGCGCAAGGAATCGGATCTGGAAATAGCCAATGAGCGTCTTAGAAACATGCTGCTCGACGTTCAGGAACTCGGCGGCTTGCACAATATGTGCAGCGAGTGCAAAAGCATCCAGGACAAAGATGGCACATCATGGATGGACATCGGCACCTATTTAAAGGAGCAGACCAAGATGGAGTTCAGCCACTGCATCTGCCCAAGTTGCGCTGAAAAGTTTCAACAACACGAAGCGAAAACCGAATCGGCGTGACCTAAGCCACCAGCTCGTGCCGCATGTTGTGCCCGAGGTGGCAGGTAATTTCATATGGAATGGTACCCGCCAGACGGGCCAGGTTTTCCACACAGTTGGGTGCATCCGGATCCGAGGAAATCACTTCCACCCCATCCCCGACCTTCACGTCCGGAACATGGGTAACGTCAATCGTCATCTGATCCATTGAAATACGCCCGCAGACCGGTGCGTCATAGCCGTTGATTCGGACGACGGCCCTGCCGGACAACGAACGGAAATAGCCGTCGCCATACCCGATGGGCACCACCCCTACCCGACTGTCGCGGGTGAATTCATGCACCAGGCCATACCCACTACGGCTGCCCTGTCGCATATGCTTTACCGCTATCAGCTTGGCCGTTACCGACATGCACGGTCTTAGATCTACGCGGTTCCTCAACTGATCCGAAGGATGGCAGCCATACATCGCAATACCGACCCGGACCATATCGAAATGAGTTTCAGGCCAATCCATCGTTGCGGCGGAGTTTGCCGCGTGGCAGGTAATGGTTCCAACATGAGGAAGAATGGCATTGAATAGTTCCAGCTGCTTGATGGTAGCGGTGCGGTCTGCTTCATCTGCCGTGGCGAAATGCGTGTAGATCCCGGTCAGCTCCACCTCTTCAAGTCCGTTAATGGAGGCAATCAGATCGACCGCCTGGTTGGCCGGCACGCCCAGCCGCCCCATACCGGTATCCACTTTCAGGTGGACTTTTGCGGTTTTGCCCACGCGTTTTGCCGCTGCCTGGATCGACTCCAGGGCCGACTTTGACATCACCGTCTGGGTAATCTCCTGCCACACCAGTTCATCCTGCACCTTGAAATCATCAAAGTAGGCCGAAAGAAAGCAAAGGATGAAGCCATGATATCCCTTCTTCCGAAGCTCCAGCGCCTCCAGCGGAGCTGCAACGGCGAACCCGTC
>JBNKSB010000054.1:0-4943 GCA_050297095.1 Pontiella sp.
GCGGTTCGCGATATCGATACGTCGCGTCCGATTCAATATGAGCAGATGGATTCCGTGTGCGACATGGACAGCGTTATGTATCCCTCGGTCGAGTGGCTGGTCTGGCAGGGTCAGAGCGATTCGGCCAAGCCGCAGTTCGTGTGTGAATATGCCCACGCCATGGGGAATGCCTGCGGCAACCTGCAGGAATACTGGGACGCAATCGAAGGATCCCCGCGTCTGATCGGTGCCTGCATTTGGGACTGGGTCGATCAGGGCCTACGAAAGTACACGGGCAATACGCTGGAGGACGGCTCGAAAGAGTGGTTCTACGCCTATGGCGGCGACTTTGGCGACCAGCCCAACGACAACAACTTCTGCATCAACGGCGTGGTGCCGCCGGATCGCACGGTTTCACCCAAGCTGATGGAAGTCAGCAAGGTGTATCAGTATGTTAAATTCGGACTGAAGGAGACGGCGCCGCTTTCCGTGTCGCTGACCAATGTCTATTACCATACCAATCTGGAAGGCTACACCCTCAAATGGCAACTGCTGGAAGACGGCCGGGTCATTCAGGATGGCGAGTCGGTCCTGCCTTCGCTGGAACCCGGTGATAGCCGGGTGATTCCGGTGGAGGTCGCTCCAATAACGGCTGTGGCGGGTGCGGAATATTTTCTGAACCTGGAGCTCGCACTTCCGAAGGACACGCTCTATGCCGAAGCCGGCTATGTGATTGCAACGGAACAGTTCAAACTGTCCTATGACGTGCCGCCGGCACCGCAGGTTGACCTTGAATCCTTCACCGATTCCGCAGCGGCGCTGAAGCTGACGGAAACCAGCCGGGCGGTAACCGTGAGCCGTGCCGGCTTCCGCGTCGAATTCAACCGGGAAACCGGAGCCCTGAGTTCGTTGAGCTATGGCGGCGTCCAGATGATCGAGGGCGGAGAAGGTCCTGAGCTCAATCTGTACCGCGCGCGGAACGACAACGATAACTGGCTGGGCAATGCCGTTCGTCAGGGCGGGCTGGACCGGTTGACCTATTCCGTGAAGAGTGTTGAGGCGGAGAAGGTGCTGCCCGGGCTGCTCCGTGTCACCGTGGTGAAGGAAGGCAATATTCAACCCCGGGAAAATGACAGACACGGCAATCAGGATGCGTCTGCGGAATCCCCTGTTCTTGAATATAAGACGGTCTATTCCATCTTTGCGAACGGAGTCATTCAGGTCTCCAACGAAGTTCGCTCTAAGGGACTTTCCCAGCTGCCGCGTCTCGGCGTTGCGTTCACGATGCCCAAGGCCTTCGATACCTTCACCTGGTACGGTCGCGGCCCGCATGAAAATTATATCGACCGCAAGCGCAGCGCCAACGTTGGTCTCTACAGCGGTTCTGTGGCGGATCAATACGTTGATTATGTGCGTCCGCAGGATAGCGGCAGCAAGTCCGATGTCCGCTGGGCAGCGCTCACGAACGATGATGGAAAAGGACTGTTGATGGTGATGGACGGTACGTTTGCTATCAGTGTGCATCATAACACCGTCGCTGATTTCGATGAGGCGCGGCATCCGACCGAGTTGCCGAACCGCGAAGAGGTGTATGTCTGCCTGGATGCAGGCCACTCCGGTCTGGGCGGAAACAGCTGCGGTCCGGGACCGTTGCCGCAGTATATTTTGAATGCGCAGGATGTGATGCAGTTCAGCTATTCGTTCCGCCCCTGCGGTGCGGATATGGTCGAAAAGGCACGGATCCAGTATCCGGATACCCGCGCTCCAGTCATTACCCGCGACCGTCAGGCCATGCTCTCAATTAAAGCGTTCCAGCCAGGACAGATTCTGGTTCGCGTGAACGGCAGTTCCTGGAAAAAATACTCTCGTCCGGTTGAAATGCCGATTGCGGCAACCGTAGAGGCGCGGGTGGATCTTGGCGCCGGACTGACCAGCAATATCGGCCAGGCGGAGTTCGAAAAGGTGCTTCCGCTGCTCGATCTGGACAAGAGCAAGTGGACGGTCGTTCACTGTGACAGCGCCGAAGATCCGGGCGAAGGGGCGGCTAAAAATGCGATTGACGGAAAGCCGTCCACGTTCTGGCATACGAATTGGTCGTCGTCCCGTGAGCCGTTTCCGCATGAACTTCAGATTGATCTCGGTCAGACGCTGAAGCTCGCCGGATTGATGCAGCTTCCGCGGCAGGATAACGCAAACGGACGGGTTAAAGAATACGTGGTTTATGTCAGCAAGAGTACCTCCGACTGGGGACGCCCTGTTGCTGAAGGCGCGTTCGGGAATACGAGTCAGCGTCAGGAGGTTCGGTTCGATAAGGTCATCCGAGGTCGCTATATCCGGATCGTCTGTAAAAACGAGTGGAACAATGCGCATTTCGCTTCGCTCGCGGAACTCGATGTGATGGCTGTGAAGGAATAGATCGATCGGGAAGAGGGTGTAAAAGTTTTTTGGAACGACAGGTTGAGATCACTGGCGGTTTTGGCCGTTGACGGCATGGTATGTTTCTCTTCACGTCCGGCACATGCGTCGGTTGTCCTCGAGGAGGAGATCGTTTCGGAAGCCCTGCCGCCTCGGGTTTATTCCTGAATGTACGGGAGGCTCTGATTGATCCCTCTCCTTTAATGGATATCTGGAGGGGGCTATGCGCCTTATCCTTTAGTTGCGATTAGCCGGATAATTTGGCATATATACGCGGTTAAATTCCAATTCTGCAGCTAAGAGTATGAATGATCACAGTGAAAAGCTGATTCCCATCGATGAAGATGGTAGTATTGAATCCGAAAAACTGTTTCCGCTGGTGTACAACGAGTTGCGCCGGTTGGCGGGTGCGCGCATGGCGGATGAGGCCGGACAGCATACTCTTCAGCCGACCGCGCTGGTGCACGAGGCGTGGCTGCGGATGGTGCGTGAAGAGGAGCGGAGCTGGGAAACCCGCGCCAGCTTTTTCGGAGCCGCCTCACGGGCCATGCGGCATATTCTCGTCGAGCATGCCCGCCGCAAACACCGGTTGAAACGGGGAGGCTCCCGTAAACGCGTCGATCTGGAGATCTCCGAACTGGCGGATGCCGAAGCGGACGAGAAGATCCTGCTGGTGGAGGATGCCCTGACGCAGTTGGAGCAGCTCCATCCGGAATGGGCCAACATCGTGGTGATGAAATATTTCGGTGGCATGACCCAGCCGGAGATCGCCGAGGCGCTGGGCATGGGCGAACGGTCGGTCCGCCGTTATTGGTCCTGCGCCCGTGCTTGGCTCTACGACCGGATCCGCGCGGAGACGGAATGATACAATGAGCGATGCACTCCAGAATCAGCAACGCGCCGACGAAATCTTCTTTGCCGCGATCGACATCGAATCCGATGCGGAAAGGGCGGCCTATGTCGCGCAGGCTTGCGGCGATGACCCGCAACTGCGCGCCAAGGTGGAACGGTTGCTTTTCGCCGTAAACGAATCGGAATCTTTTTTTTCGGCGGATGCGCCAACCCAGATCACCACGGCGGAGGTCGCGGAAACCCTCGACGGGATCGACGGAATCCTGGATCGGGCCGGGCGCGTGTTGGAGGATGACGAAGAAGTCGGTAAGCAGATCGGGCCCTACAAGCTGCTTCGAAAGATCGGTGAGGGCGGCTCCGGTAATGTCTACGTGGCCGAGCAATCCGCCCCGGTCCGCCGGTTCGTTGCCTTCAAGATCATCAAGCGGGGCATGGATACGAAACGCGTCATTGCGCGTTTCGAGGCGGAACGCCAAACGTTGGCAATGATGGAGCACCCGAACATCGCGCATGTCTACGATGCGGGAAACACGGATAACGGACGGCCCTTTTTTGTGATGGAACTGGTGCCCGGAATTCCGATTACGCACTACTGCAACGAGAACCGATTGGAGCTCGGTCAGCGTCTTGAGCTCTTTATCCAGGTGTGCTATGCCATCCAGCATGCCCATCAAAAAGGCATTATCCATCGGGATATCAAGCCATCCAATGTGCTGGTGGACTTGCAGGAGGACACACCGCGTCCGCGAGTGATTGATTTCGGCATTGCCAAGGCGACCCACGAAGGACTTGCGGGGGAACGTCAGGGGTATACGGTTGTCGAACCTTTTATCGGTACCCCGTGCTACATGAGTCCCGAGCAGGCCCGGAAGGGCGGTGCCGATCTGGACACGCGTAGCGACATCTATAGCCTGGGAACCCTTCTCTATGAACTGCTAACCGGCAGCACGCCGTTCGAAAGACGTGCGTTGCTGGATGGCGGAATCGATGAAATGCGGCGGATTCTCATGGAACAGGAGCCGCCGCGGCCATCCTGCCGGTTGCTCCAACTGAGTGCCTCCGATCGCGATAACCTCAGCCGAAGCATGGGAGATTTTGCGTGGTTGGAACGCGCATTCGGGGGGGATCTTGACTGGGTCGTCATGAAGGCGCTGGAGAAGGATCGGGAACGACGCTATGAAACTGTAGAAGCATTCGCCATGGATGTCGGGCGCTATCTCAACCATGAGCCGGTACTGGCCCGGCCGCCCAGTCGACGGTACCGTTTTAAAAAAATGGTACGCCGGAACCGGGGCGTGGTGGTTTCGGTGTGCGCCGTGCTGGCGGCCCTGTTAGCAGGTCTGGCAACGTCGAGCTGGCTGCTGGCACGTGAGCGGGTCGCACGTCAGCGCGCCGTTGCGGCAGAACGCGTGGCAGAGGCCGCCCGGAAAAATGAGGCCATCCTGCGCGAAGAGGCCGAAGCTCGCGAAAAAATTGCCACTGCCGCAGTATGCCTGAGCCGGAATCAATATGCCGAGGCGGAGCAGCTGGTCGCGGATTGTGAACTTCCGGTGATTAAGCCCTCGCTCGAGGCCCGGGATCTGTTTCTAAATCTGGCGCATTGGCGCATTTTTGACGGGAATTGGTCGTTGGGGGCAGAGCATCTGCTAAAATTTGTACGAGCTAGCCGGGTGGACCCAACCGATATGACCTCCGAG
>JBNKSB010000055.1:0-2081 GCA_050297095.1 Pontiella sp.
TCCAGCAAACCGATGCCCGCCGTATTGATGAAGATGCCGTCGCCCTTCCCCTTCTCCACCACCTTGGTATCTCCGCAGACTATCCTCACCCCGGCTTCACGCGCCTTGGCAGCGATGGACTTTACGATACGCTCAAGCACCTCCATCTCCAGCCCGGCCTCGAGAATCATGCCCAGCGACAGCCAAAGCGGCCTGGCACCCATCACCGCCAGATCATTTACCGTCCCGCAGACCGCCAACGTCCCAATGTCACCCCCCGGAAATTCCACCGGACTGACCACGTAGGAGTCCGTCGTGAAAACAAGATTCCCTCCCGAATGTTCCAGAACCGCCCCGTCATCCATCGATGTCGGCCCGACATCTCCGAGATGTTTGCAAAACAGATCCCGCACCAGATCGCGCGTCATCCGCCCACCGGATCCATGCCCCAATATGATTTTTTCCACCATTTGGTCAGCTTCCCATTCTTTCAATTACGGCTGGATTTCATTTTCTTCGGATCGCGGCTGAGGATGCAACTTGCGCCACCGCTCGGCATACAGGAAATAGATGCCCGGCCCAAACGAAAGCAGCATGACGGCAATCCCGAACGTAATCCCAATAAAGGTGTAGAAGCCGGCGCAACAATAATCGCGGCAGCGGGCAACGATATGCGTCGGCACCGCCACGAGCAGGGCGATCACACTCCCCTGCAGGAGTCGTTTACACTGTTGCAGAACCATACTCCTGGGTTCCTTGTTTTTGGATATCCTGAAAAACACAACCCCCCAAACCACCCACAAAACCAGTCCGCATGCCAGAGACAGCCACCCGATCAATTCATCACCTTTCGAGGTTTGTTCTCCAAAAACGAACTCGTACAGCGAGAATAAGACTCCAAAAAGGAGGGCTCCCGCCAAAAACCCGGCAAGGATGATCGGCAGCAACACATGCCTGCGGGCAACCGGCCGCCTTCTTTCAATTCTCATGGGTAATAGTAACAGTCCCGCTTCGCACAGGAGCAGAATACCGATAAAAACCCAATACTCCACGGAACTGAACACCTCGAACACTTCATTAAACGATCCATTGTCTTGAAGAAAGATTACATCAGCCCATGAAGCAACAATCACAGGCAAGGTCAACACAACGAATATCGCCAAGTAGGCCAACACCACAAACCACGCTATTTTTTTCATTACCGCTCCCCTTAATTAATCCCTAAACAGAAATGCAGCATTGCAGGCTCCTTCGGAGCTAACCATGCACGAGCCGACGGGCGAGTCGGGGGTGCAGGATTTGCCAAACAACGAGCAGTCGGTCGGCTCTTTGATACCGCAGAGGATATCACCGCAGATGCAACCCTTTGGTTCGTGGCTTTCAACTTCAATACCAAAACGACGGTCCGCATCAAATGCTGCAAACTCGGAGCGGATACCATACCCCGCTTCTGTAATGATTCCGAGCCCACGCAACTCGTCGTCCTTTGCCTCGAATACGGCTCCGATCACCTGCTGCGCCTTGTGGTTTCCCTCATACGAGACGGCTCGCGTGTAGCCATTGAGGTTTCCCGACCCGGCATTGGCCAATTCGCTCGCCAGTAGATGGATGGCCCCCAGCAAATCAAGCGGTTCGAAACCGCCCACCACCATGGGCACGTCGTATTTAGCGCATAGCTCATCATAGGCCTTCGTTCCGATGATGGCGGTCACATGGCCCGGCGTGATAAACCCGTCGATCTGTGCCTTACCGGAAGACAGCAACGCTTCGAGCACCGGTGGAACGCGCTTGGCGGATAGCAGGACTGAAAAGTTCTGCAAGCCTTGGGTCTGCGCCTTTTGAATGATCAGCCCGATCCCCGGCAATGTGGTCTCAAATCCAATGCCCAGAAACACTACCTGCCGATCTGGATTCGATTTGGCGAAATCGACGGCTTGGAACGGCGAGTAAACCGGCTGGATATCAGCGCCTTCGGCCGCCGCCTTTTCGAGCGACATTGTGGTTCCGGGAACGCGTACCAGATCGCCGAAGGTAAAGATGCTGGCACCATGCTCGAGTCCAAGACAAACAGCCTTGTCGATGTATTCGATCGGCGTCACACA
>JBNKSB010000056.1:0-7977 GCA_050297095.1 Pontiella sp.
CCAGGAAAAACATTTCGGCGTTTTCCTGCTTGCGCGAGAAGAAGGCCCCAACCCCCAGCATGGCCGCGAGATACAGGCCAAGCACAAGATAGTTCAGGGTTCCAAAGGATGCTGAATCCATAAGCTAGGCCGCGTTGGAGACCGTGGGCGCAAGTGAGCCGGCGAGGATGTCCGCAAGTTCTTCGTCGTTTAGTGTCACGGGATTGCCCTTCATGCTGCTGGCTTGTTTCCCTTTTTTCACGATGATTGGAATGTCTGTCTCTGTGATTCCGAAGTCCTCAAGCCCCGGAACCCGCATTTGCATGCAGAGTTCCTTGATCCAATCGAGGGCATCTTCGATTTTTGCATTTTGGCTTTTCGTAACAATGCAAGCGACCTCCCGATATTTCCCCAAAGCCGGATTTTCTGCCGAACGTTCCTCCATGGCATGGATGTTTGCTTCGACCACCGAGGGCAGCAGCGATGCGCAGACCATGCCATGGGGAGCCTTGAACATGCCGCCGATCGGGCCGGCAAAGCCGTGAACGGCTCCCAGTCCGGCATTGGCCAGCGCCAGACCACCGAACAGGCTGCCCAGAGCCATATCGGTTCGCGCCTTTAGATCCGATCCGTTGGTGTAGGCTCGTGAAAGGGAGCGCGCCACGTATCGCAACCCTTCCCGGCAGATTCCGTCGGTCAGCGGGTTGGCCTTGACCGAAACAAACGCTTCAAGCAACTGGGTAAAGGCGTCGAGGCCGGTGCTGGCCGATATGGCCGGCGGCATCGACAGCGTGAGCTCGGGATCAACCAGTGCAACGGTCGGGAGCATCTTTGGATGTCGCATACTTACCTTTACCTCATGCTCGGGGGAGAGCAGGACGGCGTTGCGCGTGACTTCTGCACCGGTGCCCGCCGTCGTGGGGATGGCGATGCACGGGGCGGGGTTGTTGGCAAGGGGTTCTCCCTTTCCGATGACCTCAAGGTAATCCATCAGTTCCCGTGTGTTGGTCAGTAGGGCAGCAATGGCTTTGCCTGAGTCCATGACACTACCGCCGCCGAAGGCGACCACAAAATCGCACCCCAGTCCGCGGGCCTGTTCCGCGATGGTGGCGACACGGTGGGTTGTGGGTTCTCCGGTCACGCTGAAGGCGGCGGGCTCGACTCCGCATGTCTTGAGGGTTTGGAATACGGGGGCAATCCGTTCGGCGTTGGAACCGGTGATGAAGGCCGCTTTTTTTCCGAGACTTTTAGCGATGATCGGCAGTTCCCGTAGTTGGTTTGGGCCGAAGATGATGCGTTGGGCCGTGGCAAATTCAAAGTTCATGGGAATTCCTCTTCTTGTTGGGGCGAAAGATTAGCGGGCCATGAAGGCTTGTCCAGACTGATTTTTACAGGGCGGTATCGGCAAATACCCTTTGAAAAAGAATGAAAAGACCGCTTTCAAAAAGAATGTGAAAAAGGCACAGTATGCGTCCAATTGCGACTATAGGTCGAACTGGATGATTTTAATGTAAAATGAGGACGAGGGTACTATGAAGGATAAGAAGGAATTCTATAATCTGTTGACCGAACTGGACGGGCAGCCTTTTGTCGAATATCGGCAGCTGGCTGGCGACTTCGATTTTTCCCGGTATGTGATCAAATGTACCAAGATTGATTTTGAAGGCGACGACCTGTTTAGTCCCGTGTTCACGGTTCGCGTGCCGCAGACGATCGCCGAAATTCCCGACTATCTGTTCGACAGCCCGGTGCGTCGTACGGCCATGGAGGACTTGCTGGTGCGCCGGCTGTCCGGCAATATTTCGCGCATAGCAAACTTTGACCATAACGGCATTGCCCGTCGCAATATCATCGTAGCCGCCCCGAACCAGGTGATTCTGCCACGCAATGCTCTGGTGTTGACCAAAGAATACATCGAGGTGCGCGTACAGATCATGCTGCCGGTTCAGAACATAGTAATCGATGGCGAAAACGTGATTTCCGTCGATGGTGAGATGGCTCAGCAGATTTTCTTTGAGGACCTTCCTGAAGTCGTTAGCAACAGCCTGCTGTACTGCAATATTGACTCGGCGGATGCCGATGAGTTTGTAAACAACATGGAGGATGCCGACCGGTTGCGCCAATACCTAGGAGCCAGCGGACAGGTCAGCTTTGTGGCGGACGGTGCACTGCTTACCCGCATGAGAGGCACGGACCTTCCGGATTACGAACGCCTCACGCCGATTGAGATAGAAGAGTCTCTGGGCGAAGAAGTTGAACTGCCGCACGCGGGCGTGGTTAGTGGTCTTGGAATCCCCAACGGTCTGACCCTGATTCTGGGCGAGTCCAACGGAGGGCGTATTGAGCTGACGGATGCCATTGCCCAGGGCATTTACAACCATGTTCCCGGCGATGGCCGCGAAAAAGTGATTACGGTTGCCGACGCGGTGAATATTCGTTCCGAAGTGGGCCGTTCCATTCAGCAGGTGGATATCTCTGCATTCGCGACTGAGTTGGCGGATGGCGGCAACCCTTCTTCCTACTCCTCCAAATCTGCCGGGTCTTTCAGCTCGCAGGCTGCATCCACCGTTGAAGCACTGGAAGCCGGAGCCCGCGTGCTCCTGTACGATGAACATTCCTCTTCGTCCACATTCCTGTCTGCCGACACCCGCGTAAGTTCGTTGCTTGGCAAGTCCTCTCGCAACACGTTGGCCGCCCGTGCACGGCAAATGGTGGATGAGCTTGGTATTTCCATGATCGTGGCCGGCAGCAGCCTGGTGGCGGAGTTCATTCCTATTGCCGACAAGATCCTCAAGGTTGAAAACTACAAGGTTTCCGATATTACCGCAGAGGCCAAGGCTCTTGATGTCGTTCCTTCGTCGGTCGCCGATGATAGCGTCAACCTCTCCTCCATGCTCAGCCGTTCGCGTTGGGTTATGCCGAGTTCGATCGATCCGAGCATTGGTCGCGAGGATATCGTTATTCACGCCGACGAAGAGGACTTCCTCCAGTTTGGCCGTTCCCTCGTGGACCTTGGTGCCGTACGCCAGATTTGTGATGCCAATCAGGCGCTCGCAATCGGATTTGTGCTTTACTACGCCAAGCTGCGCTACATGGATGAAGGCTATCCCCTGCGTGAAATTCTGGACCTTGTTGACCGCGACTTGTCGAACGAAGGACTCAACGCGTTGTCCCGCGACGTGCGTGGCGATCTGGCCCGTCCGCGCCGCTACGAAGTTGCCGCAGCACTCAACCGTCTGCCGGCTTTCCGCGTATCGCACATAACGGAATAGGGATGCGGCTGGTTGTCCAGCGCGTGAAGCAGGCTTCGGTAACCGTCGATGGGGAACGCATCTCCGGGATTGGTCCTGGCCTGCTGGTTCTTGCAGGGGTGTCGCACGGCGACACCCCTTTTGATGCCCGCTATCTCGCTAGGAAAACGGCATGCCTTCGTATCTTCGAGGATTCCGAAGGGAAGATGAACCGGTCTGTACTTGACGTCGGGGGCGAAATTCTGGCGGTCAGTCAGTTCACGTTGTACGGCGACTGTAATAAAGGCAACCGTCCCAGCTTTATTGAAGCTGCACGTCCGGAACAGGGCGCGCAGTTGTTTGAGGAATATGTCCACGCATTGGGGTCACTTGGGTTCCCGCCGAGAACGGGACGGTTTGGCGCCGACATGAAGGTGGAACTGCTCAATGACGGACCCGTGACCATTCTTCTGGAAAGTACCGGACGCACGAAGGCCTAGGATTGTCCTGTTATATTGTACTAAATTCAATATTCTACGGGCGTCTTTGAAGTCCGTGTAATCATCTGTGGAGACACTATCATGAAGCAAAAAACCACTGTGGGAACCATTAATAACGAAGTGCTGGCCTTTACGGCCGGACGTGACGTCGAACTGGACCGCGCCTTGATCGAGGTCGACTGCATCGGCACCGCCGCGCACGTAACCATGCTTTCTAGAATGCCGGTCGATCCGCCGCTTATAACCGGCGCGGAACGTCAGCATGTTATCGAGGGATTGATTGAAATCATTGGTATGGCGAAAAAAGGAACGTTTTCCATCGAGTTGGCCGATCAGGATGTGCATTTGGCCGTCGAGCGTACGTTGACGAAGAAGTTGGGCGATCTGGGAAAGAAAATCCATACCTGCCGAAGCCGAAATGACCAGGTGGCCGTTGATCTGCGGCTCTACGCCAAGCATGAGTTGCTGGCAACACTTGAGGAATCTGCCGCGCTGGCATCCGCCTTGGTTGAGTTTGGCAAGAAGCATGAATCCGTTCCGATGGTTGGTCGTACGCACATGCAGCCGGGAATGCCGTCGAGCGTCGGCCTGTGGGCCACGGCCCATGCAGAGAGTCTGCTGGACGACTGCTACATGCTGCTCAATGTCTATGACCTGAACGACCAGTGTCCGCTCGGTTCCGCCGCCAGCTATGGCGTACCGCTTCCGATCGATCGACAACTGACTGCCGAACTGCTCGGTTTCGGGCGTCCGACCCACAATGTGCTCTATGCCAACAACAGCCGCGGCAAGATGGAGTCGCTCGTGCTGGGCGCCATGAGCCAGCTGATGCTGACCCTGTCGCGGCTGGCGCAGGACTTTATGCTCTTCACCATGCCGGAGTTCGACTATTTCAAGCTGCCCGCTGAATTCTGCACCGGAAGCTCCATTATGCCGCAAAAGCAGAATCCCGATGTCTGCGAGCTGGTGCGCGCGAAGGCCTCGCGCGTCAAAGCGGCCGAGCTGGGCGTCTACGATCTGATCAAAGGCTCGCCGACCGGCTACAACCGCGACCTACAGGAAGCCAAGGAGCTGTTTATGGAAGGCATCGCCACCACGCGGGCCTGCCTGCGAATCATGGCGCCGATGATCGCGGCCACGCAGGTAAACGAGCAAAAGATGGTCGGCGGATTCTCACCGGATGTCTTTGCCACCGACCGCGCCCTTGAGCTGGTTGGGGAGGGAGTGCCCTTCCGCGATGCCTATCATTACGTGAAGGAAAATCTGCATGAGCTCGAAAGCATCGATCCGCGCGAAGCCATTAAGCTCAAGACGCATCTCGGCGCCCCAATGGGCCTGGACTGGGAGTATTTCAAAGGCCGCACCGAAGCTGTCGAGGATACGGTGAAGGATGAGCGGGATAGCTTTAACACCGCGATTTCAAAGCTGCTGGGCGTTACATATCCCTTTGCATAAGGGGATCGCGCTTAAGCTTGTGGCGTGGTTTCAGATGATCCGTCTGTGAGCTTTAATATGCCATCCGGCGGTGCTACATTGCCTTCAACGAAAGAGCGAATTTATTGTAACCCATGATTTATCGCGAAGAAATACAAATTGAGACGGCTGGCCACCGCGATATGCACGAAATCACGAAGCGGGTGGAGGAAATCGTCAGGCGATCGGGTATTCAGATTGGTATCGTGCATGTTTTTAATGTAGGCAGCACGGGGATTGTGGGCACCATCGAGTATGAGCCAGGATTGGAGCGCGATCTGCCCGACATGCTGGACCGTCTAATACCACCCAGTCTCGACTATGGTCATGAACGGCAATGGAACGACGGTAACGGTCACTCCCATTTACAGTCCACCATGATGGGTCCGGAAATTACGGTGCCCTGTTCCAGTGGCCGACTACTGCTCGGTGCTTGGCAGCAGATCTTTCATTTGGAAGCAGACATCAAGCCACGTAGCCGTCGGATTGTGGTAACGGTTATTGGGGAGTGACGGTTGTTGTCACCATTCTGTTCTGGGCGGGGGTGCTTTTTCTGGCGGATGGCTCGCTGGGGCTCATTTTCGAAGAAAAATGGCAAAAATTGGTGCGCGGCATCAGTATCCGCCGATTGGCTATGGTCGAAATCGGATTTGGACTCTTGCTGTTAGCCGTACATTATCTGCTTGGAACGGGTTAAGCGCCGTTTTTTCGACGGTTTGTTCCTCCTTACTCGAAGGCTGGAACGATACATGGGGCAAAAGACGTAACTAGCCTCTGTTTCTGCCATTTGCCTGCTTGACTTCCAACCCCCTGCTTTCTATGGTCTTGCGCTCTTTTGAACTTGAGAAAGGAAAAGAGGACGTTTTTTTCGCCTCTTTTTCGCGGTTTTTCGTTGCCCGATAGTGTAATGGAAGCACATGTGACTTTGACTCATAGGGTCCTGGTTCGAACCCAGGTCGGGCAACCATTTTAATAGTGTATGCAGATGAAAATTATATCAGGAACAGGACACCGGGTCTTGGCCGAGCGGATAGCCGCTGCGGCCGAGGTGGAGTTGTGCGATGTGGACATCACGCGATTCCCTGATGGCGAGGTCTTTGTGAAGATCGTCGAGAATGTGCGCGGCGACGATCTTTTCATTGTGCAGTCGGTATCGGTCAACCCGAATGAATACCTGATGGAACTGCTGATCATGCTCGATGCCGCCAAGCGCGCATCGGCTGAACGAATTACCGCGGTGCTACCTTATTACGGCTATGCGCGCCAAGACCGCAAGGACCAGCCCCGCGTCCCGATCACCGCGAAGCTTGTAGCCAACTTGTTGGTTGCTGCCGGGGCCGACCGCATCCTCTGCGTCGACCTGCACGCCCAGCAGATCCAGGGCTTTTTCGATATTCCGGTGGATCATCTCTATGCAGCGCCTGTCATCGTAAAGTATTTGCGAGACCTCGACCTCGACAATCTGGTGGTGGTATCGCCGGATGCTGGCGGCCTGAAAATGGCCGATGCCTATTCCAAGCTACTGAATGCCGGGATTGCCGTGGTCGGCAAACAACGTAAAAGTGCGGAGGACGTGGTGGCCAATCATCTCGTCGGCGATGTTGAAGGTTGCAATACCTTGTTGGTCGACGATATGACTTCGACGGCTGGAACCCTGACGGCGGCGGCCAAGCTTCTGAAGAAAGCCGGCGCCAAGTCAATTCGCGCCGCAGTAAGCCATTCACTATTGACCCAGAAGGGGATCGAACGCCTCAAGGACTCCCCGGTTGACGAGCTGGTGACCACCGATACGGTTCCGCAGCGCAAGTGGGATGACTTCAATGTTACGGTATTGTCCGTGGCCGACATTCTGGCCGAGGCGATTTGCCGCATTCACAACGACCAATCCGTCAGCTCGCTGTTCAGGATTTGATAATTAGGAGAGAATCAATGGAAGACAAAAAACTGATTGCAAACAAGCGGGACCAGGATGGTTCCAGCAATGCACGTCGCCTGCGCGCTGCCGGCTCTCTGCCTGGTGTGGTTTACGGCGCCGGCAAGGATCCGGTTTCTGTGCTGGTAGACCTGCACGATTTCGAACAAATCCTGCACCATCACACCAGTGAAAGCCTCATCATCGAGATTGAAGTGGAAGGCGAAGGCAACACGTCGGTGTTGGTGAAAGACGTCCAGCATCATCCGGTAACCAGCGAATTGTTGCACGTCGACCTGATGCGCGTTGAAGCCAACAAGCCGATCCATGTTGATATTGCGCTTGAGCTCACCGGCGAATCGGTTGGTGTCAAGGCCGGCGGAATTCTGGACCTGGTCATGCACTCCATTAGCGTCGAGTGTCTGCCAGCCGATCTGGTAGAAAATTTCGAAGTCGATGTCTCCGAGCTTCAGATTGGCGATGCATTGCACGTCTCGGATCTGGGTCTGTCCGCCAAGTACAAGGTGCTGGTGGATGCTGATGCCATTGTTGCCTCTGTCGCCGGACCGCAGGCTGAAGAGGAGGCGGAAGAGGGTGAAGCAGGTGCTGCCGAACCGAAACTGGTAGGCGAGAAGGCGGAAGAAGCATCCGAGTAGATTTAGCCGTCCTTTCCGGGGAGGTATGTCATGAAGCTGGTCATTGGACTGGGAAACCCCGGAAAGGAATACGAGCTCACCCGCCACAACATTGGTTTTCGAGTGGTGGATGAGCTGGCCCGCCGCCAGTCGGTTGAATTCCGGAAGATGTTCTGGTTCCCGGCACGGCAGGCCAAATGCCGGATCGCCGGCGACGAGGTTCGGTTGATCAAGCCGACCACGTTTAT